>JAYTQA010000243.1:0-3743 GCA_043746955.1 bacterium
CTTGGGGCAACTGCTGGCCGATGGCGAAACCACGATATCCTTCGCCTTCAACCCCGGCCGGGCGAGCGCCGAGATTGCCGCTGGCAACCTTGCGGCCACCGTACGCACCTTCGTGCTGACCGGCGGCACGATCGGCAACGCGAGTTTCGTGGCGATCCCCTATGACGCCAATGCCCCCGAAGCAGCGCAGGTGGTGGCCAACCTGATCCTCGACCCCGAGGTGCAGGCCCGCGCAGAGGACGCCGCCACCTTGGGCTTTCAGACCGTGCTGAACCTGGCCGCCCTGACGCCCGCCGACCTCGCCCGGTTCGACGCGCTGCAACGCGGGCCTGCCACCCTGTCGCCGATGGAACTCGGGCCAATTCTTCTGGAGCCGCACGCCAGCTGGATGACCCGGATCGGCGAGGATTGGGTCAAACGTTACGGCGTGGCGCCTTAGGGGACGTCAGGCTAAGCTCAGGTGATGCAGAAATCAGCCGCCAGATGACCGAAGATGCCGCGTGCGCAACCGACCACACGCCATCTCAGCCGAGGTCGGGCGATAGTGGCCCAAATCCCGGTGACCAAAGGGTGTGGCGGGAGGATCACAGGATGCGCCACCTATCTCACCATCGCGCCGTGATGGCCCAAGTCGCAGGGGCCAAAGGGTGTGGCGGGAGGATCGAATGATGCGCTACCGCCAACCCGGTCAGGCCAGGCGGCACCCAGCCGCAATCTGGCGCAAAGGTGCCGCGTGAGGATCCTGGCCAACGCCGCACCCTTAGCCCTGACGCTGGTGCTGGCCCTGCCGGTCGCCGCAGGCCTGGGGTTGACGCTGGTTTCGGGCGTGGGGGCCATGGGTGCGCTGTTGGCATGGCCCGGCCTGCCACGCGCCTGCCTGTTGTCGCTGGGGCCGGGGCTTGCTGCCACCAGCCTGTCGGTCCTGCTTGTCCTGCTGATCCTCGCCACAAGGCCCGCCGTCTTTGGCCTGTTGCAGCGCCTGTTGGCCCCGCTGCTCGCTCTGCCCCATGCGGCGAGTGCCTTGGGCCTTGGCTTCCTGATCGCACCCTCCGGCTGGATCGCCCGTGCGCTGTCGCCCTGGGTCACCGGCTGGCACGACCCGCCCGACCTGATGACGCTGAACGACCCGTGGGGGCTGGCCCTCACCTTAGGATTGGTGCTGAAAGAGACGCCCTTCCTGTTGCTGATGGCACTGCCCGCCCTGTCGCGCCCGATGCTGACCCGGCAGATGGTCGCCCGAACCCTCGGGCAGGCCGGGCCAAGCGCCTTCCTGCGCGCGGTCTGGCCGCAACTTTACCCGCAACTGCGGCTGCCGGTGCTGGCGGTGCTGGTCTATGCGATGACCAATGTCGATATGGCGCTGATCCTTGGCCCCAGCCTGCCGCATCCGTTGGCGGTGCAGATCAGCCTGTGGATGACCGACCCCAGCCTGACCCATCAGGCCGAGGCAGCCGCCGCAGCCCTTGTGCAACTGGCGCTGGTTGGGGTGGCCGTCGGGCTGTGGCGGGCGGTGGAGGTGACCGGAGCCGCGCTGATCCGCGTCAGAGCCCGCTATGACAGGTCAGGCCGCGGCTGGAACCGGGTGCTGCCCGCCCTCGCCAGCCTTGCAACCCTGATCCTGTCGCTGACCCCGGCGTTCGGCCTGCTCGCCTTGGCCTCATGGTCGATTGCCGGCCTGTGGCCGTTCCCCAACGCCCTGCCCCAGACCTACAGCCCCGCCGTCTGGAGCGACGCTGCCCCGGCCCTGCTGCACGCCTCGACCACCAGCGTCGTGCTGGCACTGACGGCCACCGCAACCGGCCTGCTGCTGGTTCTCGCCGCCTTGCAGACCGAGGCGCAAACTCAGGCCCGGCCCCACCTGGACGCCCTGATCTACCTGCCGCTGATCCTGCCGCAGGTGGCCTTCCTGCCGGGGATTGCCCGCGCGCTGATCTGGGCACCGGTGCCACCCATCCTGGCGGTCAGCCTCGGCCATCTGGTCTTTGTGCTGCCTTACGCCTTCCTCAGCCTCGCCGGACCCTTTCGCGCTTGGGACACCAAATTGGCCGCCGTCGCCGCCACCCTTGGCGCGCACCCCCGCCGGGTGCTTTGGACCCTGCGCCTGCCGATGCTGGCCGCCTCGCTTGCCGCCGCCGCAGCGATTGGGGTGGCGGTGTCGATCGGGCAATACCTGCCCACGCTCCTGTTGGGCGGTGGCCGGGTGACCACGCTCGCGACCGAGGCTGTAGCCCTTGCCTCCGGGGCCAACCGCCGCATTGTCGGGGCTTACGGCCTGACGCAGGCGTTCTGGCCCGCCGTGGCCTTCGCCATCGCACTCTGGGTGCAGCGCAGGCTGGCCAAACCCTGACCCGCCCTTCCCTTTCGCCTGCCGCCACGCTAAACCTGCGCGATGACCGCCACCATCCTTGAAACCATCAAAGCCTATAAACTGGCAGAGGTCGCAGCCGCCAAGGCCACGCGCCCGCTGCGCGTTGTGGAGGAGGCCGCACTGTCCGCCCCCGCCCCGCGCGGCTTTGCCAAGGCCTTGTCGGAAGCCGCCGCCACCGGTTACGGCCTGATTGCCGAGATCAAGAAGGCCTCGCCGTCCAAAGGTCTGATCCGGGCCGATTTTGACCCGACAGCCTTGGCCAAGGCCTACGAGGCGGGCGGTGCCACCTGCCTGTCGGTGCTGACCGACGGGCCGTCGTTTCAGGGCGCGGACGGGTATCTGACCGCCGCCCGGCAAGCGACCAAACTGCCCTGCCTGCGCAAGGATTTCCTCTATGACCCCTATCAGGTCGCCGAAGCCCGCGCGCTGCACGCCGATTGCATCCTGATCATCATGGCGTCGGTGTCGGATGCCCAAGCCGCCGAACTGGAGGCTGCGGCGACCAGTTTCGCCATGGATGTGCTGATCGAGGTGCATGACCGCGCCGAGCTTGACCGCGCCACCCAGCTCAAATCCCGGCTGATCGGCATCAACAACCGCAACCTGCACTCGTTCGAGGTGACGCTGGACACCACCCGCCAACTCGCCCGGTTCGTGCCCGAAGGCCGGCTGATCATCTCGGAAAGCGGGCTTTATACGGCGGACGATCTGGCGGAGCTGGCCCGCTACGGTGCCCGCTGTTTTCTGATCGGCGAAAGCCTGATGCGGCAGACGGATGTGGCGGCGGCGACCCGTGCCATCCTGTCGCGCCCGCTGCAAGCCCAAGGTGGCGCATGACCGGCGGCGAAACGGACGCAAAACTGAGCCATTTCGATGATCAGGGTCACGCCCATATGGTCGATGTCGGCGGCAAGGTCGTGACCGCCCGGATGGCGGTGGCCGAGGGGCTGGTGCTGATGAGCGCCGACACGTTGGCGTTCATCGTCGAGGGTCGGGCCAGAAAGGGCGATGTTCTGGGGGTGGCGCGTCTGGCAGGCATCATGGCTGCCAAGAAAACCGCCGACCTGATCCCGCTCTGCCACCCGTTGCCTTTGACCAAAGTCGCGGTCGATCTGGTGGCCGATCCGGCGCTGTCCGGCGTGCGCGTGACGGCGACCGTCAAAACCTCCGGTGTCACCGGAGTCGAGATGGAGGCGTTGACTGCGGTCGCCATCGCCTGCCTGACAGTTTATGACATGCTCAAAGCCGTGGAAAAGGCGATGCGGATCGAGGGGATCAGGCTATTGCTGAAAGATGGTGGAAAATCAGGACGTTACGAGGCAAAGCTGTGAGGTTGGCTGAACCTGAAGCCCGCCGCGCGCCCGCACCTCCAGGT
>JAYTQA010000244.1:0-3731 GCA_043746955.1 bacterium
CACCCCGGCCTCGGCCAGATCCAGCAACGTGGCCATCTCGTCGCGTGAAAATGTCGCCCCCTCGGCTGACATCTGCACCTCAATCATCCGGCCACGCCCGGTCATCACGAAATTTCCGTCGGTCCCTGCCACCGAATCTTCGGCATAGTCGAGGTCGAGCACCTCTTGCCCGGCATAAATCCCGCAAGACACCGCCGCGACATGGTCCATCAGCGGATCGCTGATGATAACACCCGCCTTGATCAGCTTGTTGACCGCCAGCCGCAACGCCACCCAACCGCCGGTGATCGCTGCACACCGCGTCCCGCCATCGGCTTGCAACACGTCGCAATCCACCACGATCTGCCGTTCGCCCAGCGCCGACCGGTCCACGCCCGCCCGCAACGCCCGCCCGATAAGCCGTTGAATCTCTTGTGTTCTTCCAGATTGCTTGCCGGCCGCGGCCTCCCTGCGCATCCTGGACCCGGTGGCCCTTGGCAGCATGCCATATTCCGCCGTCACCCAACCCAGGCCGGTCCCCTTCAGGAAACTCGGCGGCTTATCCTCGATTGAGGCCGAACACAGCACATGGGTGTCGCCCATCTTGATCAGGCACGACCCCTCCGCATGTTTCATCACCCCAGCCTCGATCGAGACTGCCCGCAATTCATCCAAAATCCGGCCGGAGGGTCGCATATCTGCACCTTTTTTCTGCATCTGTCGTCGATCGCCAGATACCCCCCCCACCCGCAAAGGCGCAACCCCGATTGACGGCTTGGCCTTTGGCTCCCTACAACAGCCTATGGCCGATAAATCCTCCCTGCTGTCCGAGATGAACGACCGCTCGCGCGAAGTGTTCCGCCGCGTCGTCGAATCCTACCTCACTTCCGGCGATCCGGTCGGCTCGCGCACGCTGACCCGCAGCATGACCGAAAAGCTTTCCGCCGCCACGATCCGCAACACCATGCAGGATCTGGAGTTTCTGGGCCTGCTGGACAGTCCCCATGTCTCCGCCGGACGCATCCCGACCCAAGCTGGCCTGCGGATGTTCGTCGATGGCCTGATGGAGGTCGGCACGATTGACAGTGCGGACCGCGCCAAGATGGAATCCTCGGTGGCAACCGATGGCGCCGATGTGACCTCGCTGCTGGATCAGGTCGGTGCCGCGCTGTCCGGGATCACCCGCTCCGCCTCGCTGGTGCTGGCGCCCAAGCAGGAAACCGCACTCCGCCACATCGAATTTGTCGGTCTGTCGCCCGACCGCGCGCTGGTGGTTCTGGTTTTCGTTGATGGCCATGTTGAAAACCGGGTGTTCACCCCGCCGCCCGGTCAAACCCCGTCCTCGATGCGCGAGGCGGCGAATTTCCTCAACGCCATCGCCGAAGGCCGCAGGCTTTCCGAACTGCGTCCGCTGATTGCCGCGCAAATCACGCTGCACCGGCAGGAAATCGACACGCTGGCCCAGGACCTGGTCGAAAACGGCCTGGCGCTGTGGGAAAACGCCGGCGAACGGGGTGAGCGTCTGATCGTGCGCGGTCAGGCCAACCTGATCGACCCGGACCCCGAATCCCTCAACCTCGACCGCATCCGCACCTTGTTTGATGACCTCGAACGCAAACGCGACATCGCCGATTTTCTGGAAATGACCGAAACCGGAGAAGGTGTCCGCATTTTTATCGGGTCAGAGAACAAGCTTTTCTCACTTTCGGGTTCCACTCTGGTGGTTTCTCCCTATATGAACACCGACCGTAAGATCATTGGCGCCATTGGCGTCATTGGTCCGACCCGGCTGAATTATGGCCGGATCGTGCCCATCGTGGATTACACGGCCCAATTGGTGGGCCGGATCGTCTCCGAACGGGGCAAGGCTTAAGTGTTGAAGGAAACTGGAATGCCCGAAGAAAAGCTGAACCCCGATACGACCGCCGCCGAAGACATCGACCTGAAAGACCTCGAAGCTTTCATGGAAAGCGAAGAACTGGCCGCCGCCCGCGCCGAACGCGACGATATGCGCGACCGTTACATGCGCGCGCTCGCCGATGCCGAAAACGCCCGCAAACGTGGCGAGCGTGACCGACGCGAGGCGGAACAATATGGCTCGACCCGGCTCGCCCGCGACCTCCTGCCGATCTACGACAACCTCAAGCGCGCCCTGTCCGCCGTGCCAGAGGAGTTGAAAACCCAAGCTGCCGCCCTCACCGAAGGTGTCGAACTGACCCTGCGGGAGTTGACCAATGTGATGACCAAACACGGCGTCAAGCCGATCTCGCCCACCACGGGCGACCTGTTTGACGCCCAAACCATGCAGGCGATGTTTGAGGCCGCCCTGCCGGGCACCAAAGCCGGCACCATCATTCAGGTGATGACCGAGGGTTTCCTGTTGCACGACCGTCTCCTACGTCCCGCGCAAGTCGGCGTGTCCTCCAATACCCAAAACTGAAGGTGGGCGGGGTTAGCCCCGCCGTACCGCCTACTTCAACAAGCCTTTCAACTCATAAATCATCTGCAACGCCGCCTTTGGCGACAATTCATCCGGGCTGACCGCCCGCAACTTTGCTTCCACCGCAGAGGCCACCGCAGAGGCCCCCGCAAAGGCCCCCGCAAAGGCCCCCGTCGAGGCCCCCGCCGTTGCGGGCTCCACCCGTGCCGCCCGAAACAGCGGCAGATCGTCGATCAACGCCCGCTGACCCGGTCGCTCCCGGTCACCCTTCTCCAAAGCCTCCAGCACGACCTTGGCCCGCTCCACCACCGCATGCGGCAACCCGGCGAGCCGCGCCACCTGCACCCCGTAACTGCGATCCGCCGCCCCCTGCCGCACCTCGTGCAGGAAGATCACCTCGCCCTCCCATTCCTTGACCGTCACCGTGGCATTCGAAACCCCGGCCAGCTTGCCCGCCAAAGCCGTCATCTCGTGATAATGGGTGGCAAACAGCGCCCGACACCGGTTCACGTCGTGCAAATGCTCCAGCGTCGCCCAGGCAATCGACAACCCGTCATAGGTCGCCGTCCCCCGCCCGATCTCGTCCAGGATCACCAACGCCCGGTCATCCGCCTGATTGAGGATCGCCGCCGTCTCCACCATCTCGACCATGAAGGTCGACCGGCCCCTTGCGAGATCATCCGCCGCCCCGACCCGGCTGAACAACTGACTGACCAGCCCGACTCTGGCCGCCTTCGCCGGCACATAACTCCCGATCTGGGCCAGCAGCGCTATCACCGCATTCTGCCGCAAAAACGTCGACTTGCCCGCCATATTCGGCCCGGTCAGCAGCCAGATCGCCGGCGTTTCGCCTTCCGTCAGCCGACAATCATTCGGCACAAACGCCACGCCTTTCCGCTTCAGGCTGCGCTCGACCACCGGATGTCGCCCGCCCACCACGTCAAACGCCCGGCTGTCATCGACGACCGGAGCTGTCCAATCCTCCGCCACCGCCAGATCGGCCAGCGCCGCCGCCAAATCCAGTTCCGCCAAACCGCGCGCCGCCCCGGCAATCGCCGCAGCCCGTGCCAGAACCGCCGCCTTCAACGCCTCAAAATGCGCCCGCTCCTGCTCCAACGCCAAATTTCCGGCATTGAGAATCCGGGTCTCCATCTCGCCCAACTCAAGGGTGGTGAACCGCATCACATTCGCATTGGTCTGCCGATGGATGAACCGCCCGCCGCCCAACAGCTTCTCGGCATGCACCGAGGTCACTTCAATAAAATACCCCAACACATTGTTATGCTTGATCTTCAGTGAGGCGATACCGGTC
>JAYTQA010000245.1:0-9916 GCA_043746955.1 bacterium
CTGTTCAACGACACGGTCGTGGTGACCGAAGACACGCTGAAATCCAAGCGCAAGGAGTTGGTGGCATGGCTTCGGGCATCGCGGAAGGGCTGGACCGAGAACCTTGCCGACCCGACCGTCTGGCCGCCGAAGTGGAAGGACACCTATTTCGCGGGCAATGGCCGGGAAATCGCCAACGAGGTGTTCTACAACACCGCGCAGAAGCCGCTGATCGCCAGCGACAAGGGGATTTTCTCGATGTCGGAGGCGGCGATTGCCGCCAATATCGCGGCGCTGTCGGCGGTAGGGATCGCCGCCACGCGGGCTATGTTTGACACCACGCTGCTCGAGGAAATCTGATGAATGCGCCCGCAGGGATCGCACTTTCCCACCTGTCCAAGACCTACCACGGTCGCGGCAAGGTGGTGGAAGCCCTGCGGGAGGTGAGCCTGACCTGTGCGCCGGGCAGTTTTACTGCGCTGATCGGGCCATCGGGTTGCGGCAAATCCACCGTGTTGCGGCTGGCTTTGGGGTTGGAACCGTTGAACGCAGGCTCGGTCCTGATCGGGGGCAAGCCGCCCGAGGTGGCCCGACGCGAAGGCATCACTGGTGTCGCGTTTCAGGATGCGGCGCTGCTGCCGTGGCGGACGGTGGAGCGTAACATCGCTTTGCCGCTGGAGGCTTTGGGCCGCGATGTCGGGCCGCACAAGGCGCGCATCCGCGACCTGATCGCATTGGTGGGCTTGAAGGGCTATGAGGCGTCCCTGCCGGGCGAACTTTCGGGCGGCATGCGGCAGCGGGTGGCGATTGCGCGGGCTTTGGTGACCGAGCCGCAGGTGTTGTTTATGGACGAACCCTTTGGGGCCTTGGACCAGATCCTGCGGCGGCAGATGAACATCGAACTGCAGCGCATCTGGGCGGAAACCGGGGCCACCGCTTTGCTGGTCACCCATGGCATTGACGAGGCGGTGTTTCTGGCCGACCGGGTGGTGGTGATGCAGTCCGGGCCGGGGCGGATTGTGCAGGAGGTGGCGATCACCTTTGCTCGCCCGCGTCTGCCCGCGCTGTTCGCCGCCCCGGAGTTTCATCGGATGGCGGATCAGATCGCCGGGCTGCTGGATGGAGGCTAGGCCGCACACGCTGCGCAACCTGTTGATCCTGCTGGCGATATGGGAAGTCGTCGGCCAGTTTCGGCTTGTCGCCGGCGGGGCGTTGCCGCCGGTCTCGGCCATCCTGATCAAGCTCTGGGTCGACCGGGCCGATTATCCGAACCACATCGGGGCGACATTGCAGGCCTCTGCTCTGGGCTTTCTGATCGGCAATCTGGTGGCGGTTCTGGCGGGTGTGCTGTTTGTCCTGTCGCCCCGATTGATGCGGCTTGCGCGGGGCGTGAACATCGCCATCTTCGCGCTGCCGCCGATCGTGATTGCCCCGATCCTCGCCCTGGTGCTGCAAGGCATGACACCCCGCGTGACCCTCGCGGCCATCGGGGTCTATTTCGTGACGATGAGTGCGACAGTGGTTGGCCTGGCGCAATACGACCGCCGCGCCGCCGATGTGGTGCTGGCTTATGGCGGCGGGCCAGCCAAGGTGATGTGGTTGGTGCAAGCCCGGGGTGCCCTGCCGGCGATTCTGTCGGGCTTTCGGGTGGCGGCGCCCAATGCCGTCCTTGGGGCGATTTTGGCGGAGTTTGGTGGCGGCGGCCGCTGGGGTCTGGGGGCCTACCTTCTGGGCTCGCTCGGTCGGGCTGATCCGCCGCGTCTGTGGGGCATTGGCCTGGTGGCCACCGCGATTGCGGGCGCAAGCTATGCGGTCTTTGCCGTGCTGTCGGCGCGGATGCTGGGGGCGAGCCGGGCGATTTCGCTGAACCCTGCGCCGCCGGTGGCCGCGCCGGTGGCGGAGCCTTGGCCGCGCAGATTTGCGCTGGCTGCGGGGTCGGCGGCACTGCCGTTCCTGATCTGGTGGGGCGCACTCAGGGCGCTTGGCGCGCCAGAGATGATTGCCAAGTCGCCTTGGGCGGTGGTCTCCTATCTGTTCTTGTCCGACGCGTCAGCCTTAGCGCGCGAAAAGCTGGGGGCTGCGCTGCTGCAGACCTTGCCGATCACCGGCATTGGCCTGCTCTGCGGGCTGGGTTTTGCCTTTGCGCTGGCGGTTTGTGGCCGGATGTTCCCGCGCTTCACCCAAGGATTTCTGCCGGTGGCACTGGTCACCCAAACCATGCCCTTGGTCGCTTTGACCCCTTTGCTGGTCTTGATGCTGGGGCGCGGCACGGCGCTGACCTTATGGGTCACCATATCGGTCACGTTCTTTCCGGCCTATGTGATGCTCGCGCAAGGTCTGGCGCAGGTGCCGCGCGCCGCGATGGAACTGCCGCGGGCTTATGGCGCATCGGCGTGGCGCGAGTTGCGGCTGGTCTCGATCCCCGCCGCGATGCCGTGGCTGTTTGCCGCCACGCGGCTGACGGTGCCGCGGGCATTGCTCGGGGTGATGATCGCCGAGTGGCTGGCGACCGGGCGGGGCCTCGGCAACCTCTTGAACCAATCGCGCGGCTATCTCGATTTCGCCATGATCTGGAGCGTGGCGGCCACCACAGTGCTGCTGTCGGTGGCCTGCTACTACAGTGTCCTGTGGCTGGAACGCCGGGTGCTGGCGCGGATGGCTATGGAACCGGCGGAGTAGGCTGGCCGGGGCCCGGCCACCCTAAGCGTCCAACGAGAAAGCCGCCAGATTGACCGCCCGCTCGAAATCGGGCTGGAAGGCGTAATTGGCGCTGGTGCCCGCCTTGGTGATGTTGACCACAAGGCTTGGCGATGGCGGCAGCGGCCCAAGGCGGAAGTTGCCGAAACGGTCGGTCCTTGCGCCCAGATCCCCCGCCGACACCAGCGCATCCGGCACCGGTCGGGTCGGGTCGCGGTAGGCAATGACGGTGCCGTACAGGCTGACCGGGGCAGGTTCAAAGGTCAAGTTCAGCGCAAAGGGCGCGCCGGCGATGACGACACCCGACACCATCTGGCCGCCCGCCAGGATGTGGCGCGGCACGCGGGCGAGGCTGGCACCGGTCAGGGCACGCTCGGCGGATTGGCTACGGCCATCGGGCAGGGTTGCCGTCAGCCGCAGGATCACCGGGTCTGCGGGCTGCGGCGCGATCAGGTCGTGACTGTGGCGCAGCGACAGGCTGAAAAAACCATCCGGCTTCAGCCTCACCAGCACCGGCACCGTGCGAAGGCAGCCGCCATGCAGCATTTCAAGGGTCAATGCTTCCGGCGCCAGGCCGCGTCGGGTGACAGCCTCAGCCAAGCGGCCTTTGAGCAAAACCGGAAACAGCAGGTCTGGCGCTGCCATCAATCCCCCGCCCGCCAGATGCGGAAAGGGTGGTGCCGAAGCCGCGTTCAATCTCATCATCCCAAAGCTCCCAAAAAAACTCAAGCCAACCGAACGTTAAATGCGCTCGTTCCAACCTGACGCTAGCCAGATGTTTGATTCGGCGCAAGCCGGTCAGATGCGGCTCGGCAGCCGATCGCCCACCCGCGCAACGGGTGTTGGTTGTTTTTTGACCAAACGAACAGCAACGCAGGCGGAATCCCCCCGGTGCTTTTCACCCCTCTGCGTGAATTTTCTTGACTATGGCTACAACAAAGCCACGGTCGCCTCACGACAGGCGTTAACGTTTGCAACCGCCTGCGATCAACCGGCTTGGGGGTGTCATGGCTGGCAACATGAAACAGGTGGAGGGTTACGCACCCTTCGGCCCGTACCAGACGTGGTATCGGATCACCGGCGACCTCGGGTCGGGCAAAACGCCGATCTTTCTGCTGCATGGCGGGCCGGGTGTCGCGCACAATTACATCGACAGTTACAAGCTGCTGGCGCGCGATGGCCGGGCGGTCATTCACTACGACCAGATCGGCTGCGGGCTCTCGACCCATTTGCCGGAAAAAGGCGGCGATTTCTGGACGCCGCAGCTGTTTGTCGATGAGCTGGACAACCTGATCGATCATCTGGGCCAGCGCGCAGGCTTTCACGTGCTGGGCCAAAGCTGGGGCGGGATGCTGGGCGCGGAATATGGCGTGCGACGGCCCAAGGGCTTGAAATCGCTGGTGATTGCCAACTCTCCCGCCTCGATGGCGCTGTGGACCAGTGAAGCGATGCGCCAGCGGTCAGCGATGCCGCAGGCGATTCAGGATGTGCTGAACAGCTCTGAAGCGTCGGGCGACACCGAAAGCCCGGCCTACAAGGCCGCGACCGACTGGGTCTATGCCCGTCATGTCTGCCGTGTGGTGCCCAATCCGCCGGAGGTGGCCGCCAGTTTCGCCCAGACCGCCGCCGACCCGACCGTCTACCATACGATGAATGGCCCCAGTGAGTTCTTCGTCGTGGGTACCCTGAAACACTGGGACATCACGCCGGAGCTGCCCAAGATCAATGTGCCCACTTTGCTGATCTCGGGGCGCCATGACGAGGCGACACCTGCCACGGTGCAGCCCTATAAAGACCTGATCAAGGGGGCGTCGTGGGTGATCTTTGAAGCCTCCAGCCACATGCCGCATGTCGAAGAAACCGAGTTCTGCATGGGCGTGGTCGGCGGTTTTCTCAATGCAAACGACTGAACCAAAAACACCAACACAAAAAACACCAACACCAAAAACACCAACACAAAAAACACCAACCCGGAGAGTGCGATGAAAAAGCTTCTGATGGCCACCGCTGCGGCCGGTTTGTTAGCCGGAACCATGGTCGGTTCTGTGGCCCATGCCGAATACCAGACGGCACACCGGGGCGGCACGATGCGGATCGTGGCCCATTCGGCGGCCGGTACCGTGGACCCGATGATCAACTATACCCTGCAATACTGGCAGATTTATCAGGGGCTTTACGACGGGCTTCTCGCCTTCAAAAAGGCTCCCGGCGCCGACGGCTTCACCAAAGTCCCCGATCTGGCCGAGGCGATGCCAGCGGTCTCGAACGACGGCAAGACCTACACGTTCAAACTGCGCAAGGGGATCAAATTCTCCAACGGGCAGGCGTTGACCACCAAGGATGTGGTGGCCTCGTTCCAGCGCATCTTCAAAGTCTCCAGCCCGACCGCGGGCGGGTTCTATTCGGTGATCGTGGGCGCGGATAAATGCCTCAAGGAACCGGCGACCTGCACGCTGGATGGCGGCGTGGTTGGCGATGAAGCGGCGGGCACTGTCGTCATCAACCTGACGCGGCCCGATGCCGAATTCTTCGACAAGATTGCCTTGCCGCACGCGTCGATCCTGCCGGCTGATGCGCCCACCGCAGATGTGGGCTCTGCGCCCATCGCCGGTACCGGGGCCTACTACATTTCGGCCTATGACCCCAACAAGGGCATGACGATGGCGCGCAACCCCAACTTCAAAATGTGGAGCGAGGATGCCCAGCCCGATGGTTACCCCGATGTGATCCAATACGATTTCGGCCTGACCGACGAGGCGCAGGTGACGGCGGTGGAAAATGGCGAGGCCGACTGGATGTTCGACCAGGTGCCGACCGACCGCTTGGGCGAGGTTGGCACCAAGTTCCAAACCCAGGTCTTCCTGACGCCCTTGACCGCTTGGTGGTATGCGCCGATGAACACCAACCTCGCCCCGTTTGACAACATCAAGGCCCGGCAGGCGGTGAACTTCGCGCTGGACCGCAACGCGATGGTCAAGCTGTTCGGTGGCCCGGCATTGGCCTCGCCGGTGTGTCAGGTGCTGCCACCCGGCTTCCCCGGCCATGTCGATTACTGCCCCTACACCAAGGATCCCGGCACCAAATGGTCGGCGCCTGATCTGGCCAAGGCCAAGGCTCTGGTCGAGGAATCCGGCACCAAAGGTGCGAAAGTCACCATCATCGCCGAGGATACCGACGCCTCCAAATCGATCGGCACCTATATGCAGTCGGTGTTGACCGATATCGGCTATGTGGTGGATGTGAAGCCGATTTCGACCAACATCCAGTTCACCTATATCCAGAACACCAACAACAAAGTGCAGATCTCGATCACCCAATGGTATCAGGATTACCCGGCGGCGTCGGATTTCCTGAACATCCTGTTCGGCTGCGCCAGCTTTACCCCCGGCTCTGACAGTTCGATCAACATCGCGGGCTTTTGTGACAAGGACATTCAGGCCAAGATGGACGCGGCTCTGGCGCAAGGGGTGACCGACCAGGTTGGCGCGAACAAGGCTTGGGCCGAGGTGGACAAAGCGGTGACCGACAAGGCCCCGATGGCCGCCTTGTTTACCCCCAAGCATGTCGACTTTGTGGCCAAGCGGGTCGGCAACTTCCAGTTCAACTCGCAGTTCTACTGGATGGTGTCGCAGTCGTGGGTGCAATAACAGCTTGCGGTCCGGTGAAAGCATGGCGTCCGGTGAAAGCATGGCGTCCGGTGAAAGCATGGCGTCCGGTGAAAGCATGGCGTCCGGTGAAGGATCGCGGTCCGGTGAAAGCTTTGCGTCCCTTGCCGGAACGGCGTCCGGTGATAGCTTGGGGTCCGGTAAGTCTGTGAACCCCCCGGCAAACGTCAGCCGTGGCCCCTGGGCCACGGCGATCTACCGCCTTGGCCGCGACCGCACCGCTTTGGTGGCTCTGGCGGTATTCGTGCTGATCGTGGCGTCTTGCCTGCTCGCCCCGGTTTACGCGTGGTGGGCCGGGGTCGACCCGTTCAAATCCTCGCTCGACGCCGTGATCACCCTCAACGGGGTGCCCCAACCGGTGATGGAGGTGCCGACCACCGGCCTCGGCCTTGGCTACACCCCCATCGGCCCGACCTGGCACTTGGGCACCTATTTTCTGGGTGCCGACAATCAGGGCCGCGACGTGATGGCGCGGCTCTTGTATGGCGGGATGAATTCGATCCTGATCGCCAGCGCCGCCACAGCGTTCACCTTGCTGATTGCCACCGTTCTCGGCCTGATGGCCGGGTTCTTCGGCGGCCTGATCGACATGGTGATCAGCCGTATCCTCGATGTGTTGTGGGCGTTTCCGGTCTATCTGCTGGCAATCTCGCTCTCGATTGTGCTCTTGACCCAAGGCATCACCATCGGGCCATTCGTGATTGATAGCGCGTCCCTGTGGCTGCCGATCTTCATCATCGGCGTCATCTACATCCCCTATGTCGCGCGGCCGGTCAGGGGCCAGGTGATGAGCCTCCGCCAAAGCGATTTCGTGATGGCCGCCATAGGGTTAGGCGCACCTTCAGGCCGCATCCTGTGGAAGGATATCCTGCCCAACGTCTCCACCACGCTGATCGTGTTCATCCCGATCATGATGGCGCTGAACATGCTGACCGAAAGCGCGCTGTCGTTCCTGAGCATTGGCGTGCAGCCGCCCGATGCCAGTTGGGGCACGATCATTCAGGACGGGCAGGGCCTGTTGTACACCCGACCCGCCGTGGCGCTGGCACCCGGGATCATGATCGTGATTTCGGTGCTGTCGCTGAACGTGTTTGGCGACGGGTTGCGCGATGCGATGGACCCGCGCAGCAAGATCAAACTGGGGCGCGGCTGATGATCTACGCCATCCTGCAACGCATCGCCCAAATGGCCTTCGTGATGGTGGGGATCAGCCTTCTGGTGTTCCTGATCTTCTTCGGCACCCCCGGCGTGGACCCCGCAGCCAGGATGGCCGGACGCAATGCCTCGCCCGAGGTGCTGGCGGCGGTGCGCAAAAGCTTCGGCTTCGATCAGCCGTTTTATGTGCAATACCTCACCATGATGAAGAAAATCTTCGTCACGGGTGACCTTACCTCTTTCGTCAATCGCGGCTGGAAGGTGGTGCCTGCCGTCCTCGATACCATCCCGGTGACGCTGTCCTTGGTGATCGGGGCGGCAATCCTGTGGGTGGTGTTCTCCCTTCTGATCGGCGTCACGGCGGCGGCGTTCCGCGACCGCTGGCCGGATAAACTCCTGATGATCTTAGGGCTGATCGGCGTGTCGATGCCGGTCTATTGGCTGGGCGAGGTGATGAACCTGATCACCCAAAGCCGGTTTCACGATACCTGGCTGTTCGCTTGGGTGCCGCCCTTGGGCTACAAGAACTTCAGCACCGACCCCAAGGGCTGGTTCCTGACGCTGGTCATCCCGTGGATTACCTTGTCGATCCTATATATCGGTCTTTACGGTCGCGTGCTGCGCGCCAGTATCACCGAGGCGTTGCAGGAGGATTACATCCGCACCGCCCGCGCCAAGGGGCTGTCGGAAGCCCGCATCCTGCTGCGCCACGCCTTGCGTACCTCGCTGATCGCATTTGTCACCCTGTTCGGCCTTGATTTCGGCGCTTTGGTCGGCGGGTCGGCGCTGCTGACCGAGGTGGTGTTTGACCTGCAAGGGGTCGGCAAGCTGACCTTCGATGCGCTGCAAAACCTTGATCTGCCGATCATCATGACGACGGTGCTCTATGCCAGCTTCTTTGTCGTGCTGGCCAATGCGGTGGTCGATGTGGTCTATATCCTCCTGGACCCAAGGGTGCGCACGTCATGATCCTGGCTGTGCGTGATCTGCGCGTGTCGTTTCGCACCGAACAGGGCCTGGTCCGCGTGCTGGACGGCGTGAGTTTCGACGTGGCTGAGGGCGAGGTTCTGGGGATTGTCGGCGAAAGTGGCTCCGGCAAGACCATGACCGTCCTCGCCGTGATGGGGCTGATCACCGACCCGAATGCCATCATCGAAGGCTCGATCCAGTATCAGGGCCGCGAGCTGATCGGGATGCGCCCACGCGACATGCGCCAGCTGAGGGGCCGCGAGATTGCGATGATCTTTCAAGACCCGATGACCGCGCTGACCCCGGTTTACACGATCGGCTGGCAGATTGCCGAACAGATACTGACCCACCAGAAAGTCTCGAAGAAAGCCGCCTGGGACCGCGCCATCGCCCTGCTGGCCGAGGTTGGCATCCCCAAGCCCGAGGAGGCGGTGCACCGCTATCCCCACCAGCTGTCCGGCGGGATGCGGCAGCGCGCGGTGATTGCCATGGCTTTGACCTGCAACCCCGCACTTTTGGTGGCCGATGAGCCGACCACCGCGCTGGATGTGACCGTGCAGGCGCAAATCCTTGATCTGTTGCGGAAATTGCAAGCCTCGCATGGCTCAGCCATCATCTTCATCACCCATGACCTTGGGGTGATGGCCGAACTCGCCGACCGGATCATGGTGATGTATGCGGGCCGGGTGGTCGAACGCGCCACGCGCGACGCCTTGTTTGCCGACCCGCAGCATCCCTATACCACCGCCTTGCTGAACTCGATCCCGCCGCTGGAGGGGGCACGCCCGCACCGCCTGCAAACCATCCCCGGTGCGCCGCCGTCTTTGCTGAACCTGCCGGCTGGTTGCGCCTTTGGCCCGCGCTGCCCGCAACGGTTTGACGCCTGTGCCGCCAAACCTGCACTGTCCGGTTCGCCGCACGCATCCGCCTGTTTCCTGAGGCTCGCCCAATGACCGCCCTTTACGAAGTGTCAAACCTGTCGAAACGCTTCACGGTGGGGTCGCGGTTTTCCCGCCAAGGCAAGCGCATCGTCCAAGCGGTCGATGGCGTGTCGCTGTCGATCCAACCCGGCGAAACCCTTGGGCTGGTCGGTGAGTCCGGTTGCGGCAAATCCACCCTCGGGCGCTGTCTCGCGCGGCTTTATGACATATCCGACGGCAAGCTGGTGTTTGACGGCACCGACATTTCCACGCTTTCCACCCGCGAGATGCGGCCCCTGCGGCGCAAGATCCAGATGGTGTTTCAAGACCCCTATGCCTCGCTGAACCCGCGCCGGAGGGTGCAGGATCTGATCGCCGAACCCCTGCGCATCCACCTGAATCTGTCAGACGCCCAAGTGCGCGCCCGGGTGGCCAACTTGCTGGAACAGGTCGGCCTGCAGCCCGACCATGCCAACCGCTATCCCCACGAATTTTCCGGTGGGCAACGCCAGCGGATCGGCATCGCCCGTG
>JAYTQA010000246.1:0-9914 GCA_043746955.1 bacterium
CCTGCGATGCGGCGGACCTACCGGTTGGCCGGTGCGGTCCCCAACAAGCTGACCGACGCGCGGCACAAAGTGGTGGAAGCACTGCGGGGGCTTGGCACAGCGCCGGTGACCTTGGGCGAATTGGCCGAGCTTGCGGATGTAAGTACCAGCGTTGTCAAAGGTTTGGTCAAGGCGGGCGTCTTGGATGAGGCGGAGGCGCAGAAGGATTTGCCCTATCCCGGCCTCGATCCTTTGCGGCCGGCGCGGCTTGCCGGTGACCAGATCGGGGCCGGGGCCGCACTGCAGGCTTCGGTGGCCAAGGGCGGCTATGGGACCACGCTGCTGAAGGGCGTCACCGGATCGGGCAAGACCGAAGTCTATCTGGAGGCGGTGGCGGCAGCTTTGATGCGCGGCCAACAGGCCCTGGTTTTGCTGCCGGAGATTTCGCTGACCGGGGATTTCCTTGCCCGGGTCGAGGCGCGGTTTGGCGGGCGGCCGGGGGAATGGCATTCGGGCATGACCGCTACCGAACGGCGGCGCTTGTGGCGGATGACCGGTGAGGGCGGGGTGCAACTGGTGGTGGGGGCAAGGTCGGCCCTGTTCCTGCCGTTCCGGGATTTGGGGCTGATCGTGGTCGATGAGGAGCATGACACCTCGTATAAGCAAGAGGAGGGCGTGCTGTATCACGCGCGGGATATGGCGGTGCTGCGCGCCTCGATTCTGGGCTGTCCGGTCGTGCTGTCTTCGGCCACGCCGAGCCTGGAAAGCTGGGCCAATGCCCAAGGTGGCAAATACGCGCGGATCGATCTTGGCGCGCGCTATGGCGCTGCCGAATTGCCGCAGATGCGGGCGCTGGATATGCGCGACGAAAAGCTGCCGGGAGATCGGTGGATCAGCGAACCTTTGGTCCGAGAAGTAGCGCTGCGGATTGCAAAGGGCGAGCAAAGCCTGTTGTTCCTGAACCGGCGCGGGTTTGCCCCGGTCACCATCTGCCGGGCCTGCGGGCATCAGGTCGGCTGCGATCACTGCGACGCGCGGATGGTCGAACATCGTTTTCTGAAGCGGCTGGTCTGCCACCAATGCGGGGCGACCAAGCCGGTTCCGGTCGAATGCCCGGCCTGCAAGGTGGTGGGACGGATGGCACCGGTTGGGCCGGGGGTTGAACGGCTGGCGGAGGAGGTCAAGGCGCGGTTTCCGGATGCAAGGCTGGCGGTGCTGTCGTCGGACCTGTTTGGCTCGGCACGGGCATTGAAAGACGCGATTGTGAAGATCGCCGAGGGGGCAGCGGATATCATCATCGGCACCCAGATTGTGGCGAAAGGCCATAACTTTCCACTGCTGACGCTGGTGGGGGTGATTGACGCCGACCTTGGCCTGCAAGGGTCAGACCTGCGCGCGGCGGAGCGGACGTTTCAGCTGATCCGGCAGGTGGCGGGCCGGGCCGGGCGGGCGGAAAAGCGCGGCACGGCGTTGGTGCAGACCTACCAGCCGGATCATCCGGTGATCCAGGCTATCCTTGGCGGCGATGAGGAGGCGTTCTGGGCGGCAGAAGCGGCGGAGCGCAAGGCGGCGGGCGTGCCACCTTATGGCCGGATGGCGGGGATTATCCTGTCCTCGCCCGACGTGGCGCAGGTGTTTGATTTTGGTGCGGAACTGGCACGCCGCGACGGGCCGTTGCGCCGGATCGGGGCGGTGGTCTATGGGCCAGCGCCGGCACCGATGGCACGGGTCCGGGGGCGGCACCGGGTCAGGTTGCTGGTCAAGGCTGAGAAGGGCGTGCCATTACAGGCGGCGCTTGCGGAATGGGTCGGGCAGTTGAAGCAGCCCGCCAATTTGCGGCTGGCGATCGATATTGATCCGCAGAGTTTTTACTGAGCGGGTTTGGGGTCTGTCCACATGTGGACACTTTTCAAAAGTGTTTTAAATCAATGGATTGGAATTTTTCGTTAACTTTTGATTCATGGGTTGCGGTCGGATCGTCTGGGTGTTTCGCCGGGGGGAAGCCGCCTGACCCGCTGCCCAAAAGCGCGCGGGGATATGGTACGCGGGTGGCTGCGGGGTGCCCCGTCATTACACCAGCTTGCTTTACACCAGCTTACTTTACACCAGCTTGCTTTACACCAGCTTGCGGTCCCTTGCGATCATCGCGGCGTGGGTGCGGTTTTTGGCGGCCAGCTTGCGGCTCATGGTTTTGACATGCAGCTTGACCGTCACCTCTTGCAGGTTATGGTCGCGGGCAATTTCCTTGTTGGACTTGCCAGCAGCAATCCCGCGCAGCACGTCGAGTTCGCGGGGCGACAACAGCCCGTCTTCCGGCGTGACCGGTTTGGGGATCAGCGACAAGGGCGCGAAAATCTCGCCGCCCATCATGCAGCGCACCGCGGCCACCACGGATTTGGAGCCCAAAGTTTTGGGCACAAAGCCGGCAGCCCCGGCCTCAAGCGCCTGTTCGGCCAGTTCCAGCGACATTGAGCCGGAGATAAGTGCCACTGGCTTGCCGCCGTTTGCAGCCATGATGCGGGCAAAGCCCTTCATGCCGTCCATCCCCGGCATGTTGTAATCGACCAGGACCAGGTCAAACGCCCCATCTGAGCCAATCAGCACCAAAGCTTCGGCGACGTCAGAGGCCACGCGGACCTCGGCCACCCGTTCCGCCTCCAGATAGGCCGCAAGGGTTTCGCGCACCAGATCGTGATCATCGGCGACCAGTATGCGTGGCATAAGAACTGTCCTTTCACGCAAACTTCGGCTGAACCCGTGCCGGATCTTCCCGGATCTTCGGGGGGGGGGCCCGTCCCAGACTACGCCATACCTATTCTTCGGAATAGGGTGTTTTCGGTCGCAGCGCCGCAGATTGATTGTTAAGTCAATAGGACAGCCCGCAAAGGGCATTCTGGAACAGGAATTGCGATGGCCCGTGGTGTCTTAGCCTATATGCTGGCGATCCTCTTGTTGGCAGCCCCGGTTTTTGCCGGCCCGCTGCCGGTGCGCACCGGCCCGGTGGTGCTGACGGTGACCGGGCTTGCGCCCGCCACCTACCCCGACGGCAAGGCGGAGTTTGACATCGCCATGCTCCAGGCCCTCGGCGCGGCGGAGATCACCACGACATCAATCTGGACCAAAGGCCCCCACACCTTTACCGGCGTACCGTTGCGCAAGCTGCAGGACTATCTGAAGATTGAGGCTGGCACCCTATCGCTGCACGCGCTGAACGACTATGCGGTCCGGATGCCCAGCGATGCGGCCGAGCCCGACGCGCCGATCCTCGCCTACAAGATGGATGGGCAGGTGATGTCGGTGCGCGACAAGGGGCCGATCTGGGTGATCTACCCCTATGATGCGGCGCCACGCTACCGGACCGACACCGCCTTTTCCCGCAGCATCTGGCAACTCGACCGGATCGACGTGCTGCGCTAGGCTGGTCCCGGACCGCCCGAAGGTTTGGGCCCAGGGATCCGGAGGGTCAATCCGTTGCAGCAGCCAGCCAGACCGATGCCGCGTTCGATCAGCCCGGTCCGGATTATTTTGGCGGTCTTGCTGATCCTGGCCAGCACCGTGGGCATTGCGGTCGAAGGCCGCGATGTGATGCGCAAGATCGACGCGCAAAGCAACTCCAGCTCGGACAACCTGCAATGGACGCTGAGCCAGGTCGATGTCGAACTGCTGAATTTGTCGATTTCGATCGATGACACCAGCCAAGACCCGGCCGAATTGCCTGCATTGCGGACGCGGTTTGATGTGCTTTACAGTCGCATCAAGACGCTGGAGGCGGGCAGCGTTTTCGCAGCCCTGCGCAAAAGTGATGTGTTTCTGGGCGGTTTCAGTCAGTTGCAGACGTTTGTCGCTGACACGGCGCCGGTGATGGATGGGCCGGACTTGGGTCTGCAACTGGCCCTGCCGGAGTTGAAGCTGCGCGCGCGCGCGCTGCTGCCCGCCTCCCATGCGATTGCTTTGTCCGGGATTGCGGTTTTTGCCGGCCTGTCTGACGAGCACCGGGCCGGGGTGAAAAGGACTCTCATTCTCCTGGGCGTGCTGACCGTGGTCTTGGTGGCGGCGTTGCTGGCGATGCTGGCCATCGTTTTGCGGCTGGACCGGGGCAACCGGCAGCGGGCCGCCGAGAATGCCGGCACCCTGTCGCGGTTGGATGCGGTGGTGGCAACCTCGCGCGATGCGGTGATCACGCTGGATGACGCAGGCTGGATCGTGGATTTCAACCCGGCGGCCAGCCTGACCTTTGGCTATCCGCGTGCCATGGTGGTGGGCCGCGATCTGGGGCTGCTGGTGCCGCCCGACCCTGAGGGCCGCCCCCAGCTTCCGCCGATGCAAGACCCCTTGCCCGCAGGCCTGAGCCGCCTGCGGATTACCGCGCGGCACCAGGATGGCCATAGTTTCCCGGCGGAGGTTTCCCTCACCTCGGCACGGGCGGCAACCGGGGCGGTGCATGTGGTCTTTTTGCGCGACCTGTCGGGCCAGGTGGCGGCCGAGCAGGCGTTGGTCAATGCCCGCGACGAGGCTTTGGCCGGTGAGAAGGCCAAGGCCGACCTGTTGGTGGTGATGAGCCATGAGATCAGAACCCCGCTGAACGGCATGATCGGCACGATTGATCTGTTGGACAGCACCGATCTGGCCCCGCATCAGCGCGAATATGTCCGGATCATGGCGGCATCGGGCAGGCTGCTCATGCATCACGTGAACGACGTGCTGGATATTGCCCGGCTCGACAGTGGCAAGGCGGTGTTGAGTCTGACGCCGGTGGATCTGGTGGCTCTGGTGGCCGAAGTGCTGGAAAATCAGGGCCCGGCAAGTCTGGCCCAAGGCAACCAACTGGTGTTTCTGCCAAGCGAGGGCGGGTGGGTGGCCGAAGTCGGGCTGCCGGGCGCGGGCGGGCTGCCGGGCGCGGGCAGGCTGCCGGGCGCGGGCAGGCTGCCGGGCGCGGGCGGGCTGCCGGGCGCGGGTGGGTTGCCGGGCGCGGGGGGGTTGCCGGGCGCGGGTGGGTTGCCGGGCGCGGGTGGGTTGCCGGGCGCGGGCAGGCTGCCGGGCGCGGGTGGGCGGCGGATGGTTCTGGGCGACGCCGCGCAGTTGCGGCAGGTGTTGCTGAACCTGGTGGGCAACGCGGTCAAGTTCACCCAAAACGGCCTGATCACCGTGCAGGTTCGCTACCCGGCTGGGCAAGGGCTGACCCGGATCATCGTCCACGACAGCGGCATTGGCATCGAGCCTGACAACATGGATCGGATTTTCGAGGATTTCGTGACGCTCGATCCGACCTATGCCCGCAAAGCCGCTGGCACCGGTCTGGGTCTGGGCATTGTGCGGCGGATCGTAACGCGAATGGGCGGCACGATTGATCTGGAAAGTGCGTCCGGCCAAGGCTCGACCTTTCGGATCAGTCTGCCCCTGACCTTTCTGGACGATGCAGGCCCGCAGGACGCCGCGATCCCGGCCGCCGCACCATCGCGCAGCCTGAACCTGCTGGTGGTGGAAGATAACGAGTTCAACCGCCTGATCATCCGCGACATGCTGGTCCAGGATGGCCATGCCGTGACCGAGGCGGAAAGCGGAGTTGAGGGGGTGGCAGAGGCCGCAGCGATGCGGTTCGACGCGATCCTGATGGATATCTCGATGCCCGGCATGGACGGACTAGCGGCGGCCGAGCGGATAAGGGCGGGTCAGGGCGCCTCAAAAACCACCCCGATCGTGGCGCTGACCGCCCATGCTTTGCCGGAAGAAACCGACCGGTTTCGCGCCAATGGCCGGATGCAGGATGTGCTGACCAAGCCGGTGACGCGGGAGATGTTGCGCGCGGTTCTGGCCCGGCTGCCGTTCTGGGCGGTGCAGAACGCCGATGGTATGCACGCGCCCGATCTGCGGCGAGAGGCGTTGATTGACCTGGAAGTGTGGTCACAGGTTCATGCGGCTTTGGGCGCACTTCGCGCACAGGAACTTGTCGCGCGCTTTGTGTCCGACACCGACCGGCGGATGGCCGATCTGGTGGCACGCTCCGCCGAGCCGGGATCAGAGGTGGAGTTGATCGGCGATGTGCACCGCCTCAGCGGCACAGCCGCGATGTTTGGGGCTGCGGCGTTTCACGCCCGGCTGGTGGCGATCGAGGATCTGTGCAAACGCGGCGACAAACCGGCGGCGCGGGCGGAACTGCCGGGCCTCGTGTCGGTCTGGCACGACACCGCGCAAGCCTACCGCGCCGGGGGCAGTTTGGCCCAAGCCTCCAGTTTGCGGTAAAGTGTCGAGGGTGACAGATCCAGCACCCGCGCGGCCTTGGGCACCGAACCGCCGTGCCGGGCGAGGGTTGCGGTGACGACAATCCGCTCCACCTCGGCCAAGGGTCGGCCCAGCAACGTCTCCACCTGCAAATCAGCTTCCGGGGTGGCAGTGGCGGCGGGCAAGGTGGACGGCACTTCGACCAGACGCACGATATCCTCTGGCAGCATCTGCAAGGTGACGACCCCGCCCTGGTTCAGGACAACCACATTGCGGATCACATTCAGCACCTGCCGGACATTGCCCGGCCACGGCAAGCTGCGGAACAGGGTCGCGACGGCGGGGGTCAGCCCGGCAAAACTGCGCCCCTCCTCCTCGGCAAAGCGGGACAGCGCGGCTTCGGCAATCTCGATCACATCATCGCCACGTTCGCGCAATGGCGGCATGTGGATCGGCACCACGAACAGCCGGTAATACAAATCCTCGCGGAACTGGCCGCGCCGCACGGCATCCAGAGGGTCGCGGTTGGTGGCGCAAACGATGCGAACATTGACCTTGATCGGCCGGGTGGCACCGACCGGCAAAACCGTGGAGGTTTGCAGGAACCGCAACAGTTTGGTCTGCAACGCCGGGGCCATTTCGCAGATTTCGTCCAAGAAAAGTGTGCCACCATCCGCCGCCGTGGCCGCACCGGGTTTGTCGGAAATAGCCCCGGTGAAACTGCCTTTCACATGGCCAAACACCTCTGATTCCAGCAGGTCATGCGGAATCGCCCCACAGTTGAGCGCGATGAACGGGCCTTTGGCGCGCGGCGAATTGCCATGGACGGCCAGCGCGCACAGCTCTTTGCCGGTGCCACTTTCGCCGGTGATGAAAACCGTGGCCATCGAATTGGCGACCGAGTTGATCTTGGCGTGAATCCGCCCCATCACTTCGGAGGCACCGATAAACCCGGCCTGTACCGGCACTTTAGCGGCCAGATTGCGCGTTTGGCTGCGTTCGATCGCATTGCCAACAGCGTTCAAAAAGCGCGCCTCGTCAAACGGTTTGACCAAAAACTCATGGGCACCGGCCCGCATCGCCTCGACCGCTTTGTTGATCGAGCCGTTGGCCGTGATGATGATGACGCGGGTTTCGGGCCGGATCGCCATCATTTCTGCCATCAGTTCCAAGCCGTCGCGGTCGGGCAGGCCAAGGTCCAACAGAACCACTTGCGCGCCGGTTTGCACGAAACTCGTCATGCCTTCGGCGGCAGAGCTTGCGACCCGCACATCATGGCCCGCCCCCGACAAAACCGACCGGTAGATCAGTTGCAGCGACGGCGTATCCTCGATCAGAAGGACGGTGTTCTTGGCGCGCGCCGGGGCCATGGCCTAACCCATCCCGATCTGGCCGGACAGACGTTGCAGGCGGTCAATCAGGCCGGATAACCGCTGCAGCAGGTCAATGGCTTCGGGTGGGGCCGCGCCGTGGCTGGCATCCCGCGCGGTTTGGTTCAAAAGCTGGGCCAAATCATAGACGTGTGGAGCACCGATCGTCCCGGCAATCGCCAGCAGAACATGGCTCTGACGCCGGATCGCGTCGCGGTCTTGGGCGGCAAACCCGGTCGTGAGGCCGCCGAGCACCGCTGCCAGATCGGCGATCAGGCGGCGCAGCAGTTCCGGCCCATCGGCAGGGCCGGCCAGCGCCACCAGGCGGGTCAGCGCCGCCTCATCCAGCGGCTCATCCTGCAGCGATGGGTCGATGTCGAACGCGGTCACCGGTCGGAACCCTCCTGGATCAAGGATTGTAGCACCCTGAGCGTCAGAAGTTACGCCTTCAACCGCAAGAGTCCATAACCCACCGCCTTCACCCGTAATGGGCGACCGTTGCCCCCGCCAAGGCCGACACGTTCAGCAAGCCCCGCACCGTGATTGCGGGGGTCACGATATGCGCGCGGTTGCCCATGCCCATCAGGATCGGCCCGACCTCAAGGCCGCCCGCCTTCAACTTCAGCATGTTGCGCGCGGCATTGGCGGTATCGGTATAGGCAAAGATCAGGATATTGGCCGGGCCGTTAAGCCGGGCGTTGGGGAACATCCGGTCGCGCAGGTCGGGGTCAAGGGCGGCATCCAGGCTCATCTCGCCTTCATATTCAAAGTCACAGGCGCGGGCATCCATCCGCTCCATCGCCTCCCGCATCCGGCGGCCCGAGTCGCTGTCGAGATTGCCGAAGTTGGAATGCGAACAAAGCGCTACCTTGGGTTCGACGCCAAACCGCCGGGCATGCCGGACCGCGCCCACCGCCGAAGCGGCAATCTGTTCGGGTGAGGGGACCGGGTTGACCTGGGTGTCGGCCACAAACAGCGGGCCGTCTTCCAGGATCATCAGCGACAACGCCCCCTGCGGATGGTTGCCGCCGCGCGCCAGGACTTGGCGCACGTAGTTGAGGTGCCACAGATATTGCCCGAACGCGCCGCAGATCATGCTGTCGGCATCCCCCCGATGCACGGCGATGGCGGCGATGGCGGTGGAGTTGGTGCGCAGCACGGCGCGGGCGGTATCCGGCGTCACCCCCTGGCGTTCCAGCAGCTGGTGATAGCTGCCCCAATAGTCGCGGTAGCGGTGGTCACTTTCGGGGTTCACAATCTCAAAATCCCGATCCGGGCGGACCTTCAGGCCAAAGCGTTCGCAGCGGCTGGCGATGACTTCCGGGCGACCGATCAGGATCGGTGTGATCGTCATCTCCTCCAGGATGGCGCTGGCGGCGCGCAGCACCCGTTCATCCTCGCCCTCGGCAAAGATAATCCGGCGGCTGGAGGCCCGGGCGGTTTCAAACACCGGCCGCATCAGCAGGGCCGATTTGAACACCGAGCCGTCGAGTTTGTGGCGGTAGGCGGCAAGGTCGTCGATCGGGCGGGTGGCAACCCCGGTTTCCATCGCGGCCTTGGCCACCGCAGAGGCCACCACACCAATCAGGCGCGGATCGAACGGTTTGGGGATCAGGTAATCCGCCCCGAACGACAGGCGTTCACCGGCATAGGCGGCAGCAGCCTCGGCACTGGTGGTAGCACGGGCGAGGGCTGCAATGCCTTCGATGCAAGCCAGTTCCATCGCGTCATTGATTGTGGTCGCGCCCACGTCCAACGCGCCCCGGAAAATGAAGGGGAAGCACAGCACGTTGTTGACCTGATTGGGAAAATCGCTGCGCCCGGTCGCGATGATGGCATCCGGCACCGCTTCGCGCACCTGGTCGGGCAGAATCTCGGGCGACGGGTTGGCAAGCGCGAACACGATCGGCGTCTTGGCCATCGTGCGCACCATGGCTTGGGTCAGAACCCCGGGACCGGACAGGCCCAGAAACATATCCGCGCCCTCAATCACATCGGCCAAACTGGCGGGCGAAGTGCCTTGGGCATATTCCGCCTTCTGGTCGGTCATCTGATCAACCCGGCCCCGGTAGACCAGGCCTGCAAGGTCACAGAGCCAGACGTTTTCCCGCCTGACCCCCAGTTTCAGCAGCATGTTCAGGCAGGCGATTCCCGCCGCCCCGCCACCGGTGGAGACGATCTTGATCGCATCAAACCGCTTGCCTGCGACATGCAAAGCGTTGGTAGCCGCAGCCCCGACCACAATTGCCGTGCCGTGCTGGTCATCGTGAAACACCGGGATCTTCATCCGCTCGCGGCAGAGTTTTTCCACGATGAAACAATCCGGCGCCTTGATATCCTCCAGAT
>JAYTQA010000247.1:0-3716 GCA_043746955.1 bacterium
TCGTCGGAACGGTCTGCGACCTCTTCCCACAACATGAATGCCAAAACTACTTCCACGCCGCAGGATATGAAACCAAATGAAGGCGACACGCTCTAAAATCGCTTATCAAGGCGCTGGACGGAACCGCTTTGGCAGGCTACGCAAAGCAGAGTTGGAGGTGACCCATGCGTTTTGCCCTGCCCCTCTTGTGCCTTTTGGCCTCACCCGTCTTTGCGGAAGGCTCAATCATCGTAAGCCCGATCTACAGCCAACTGGTGGCTCTGCCGGTGCCCGCCAATTTTGTCGCGGGAAATGAGCAGACGAAAGACGGTTTCTACATCCTGGAACTCGCCCCCAAGGGCGAAACGATGCAGATATGGAGCCAGTTGATCACGCTGACCGGCGCGCAAGGCGAGGCATCGACCAAGTCGGTGACCGATGTCGCCGGGCAGATCGCTGACGGCTACAAAGCCGCCTGCCCCGCCACGTTTTCGGCTCGTAACCTGCCCTTCCCCAAGGTGCGCGGGGCCAGCGCGGTGTTTGCGGGCTTCCTTGGCTGCGGTGCGGTCGACGGCCATTCCGAGGCGATGGTGTTTCTGGTCCTGAAAGGCGCCACCGAGCTTTACACCGTGCAATGGGGCGAACGTGGCAAGGCGCAAAACAAGCCGATGGCGGCGGACCGTTCGGTTTGGCGTCCCCGCGCCGATGCTTTGGCGCTGACCCGGATTTGCGACAAAGTGGCGGGGGAAAAAGCGCCTTATCCGTCCTGCACGCAATAAGCCTCCAACCGGGCTATCTCAGACCGGACCTCGGAGGTCAGAAGGGTGGCAAAGCGGTTCAGCCGCTCCACCCTGCCATCGTCGGCATGCCGGATCAGCCAGAATGCCCGTTTGAGGCTGATCTGGTCGGGGATCACCCGGGTCAGTTCCGGGGCTGCGGGCAAGGCAAAGTCGTGCACCACGCCCAAACCCGCGCCGTGCCGCAGGAAATTCAGCTGGACTGACACCGAGTTGGAGGTGAGCGGCGGCGGTTTGATCCCGATTTCGGCAAGGTAGTCGAGTTCCTTGTCAAAGATCATGTCGGGGATATAGCCGACGAAGCGGTGGTGTTGCAGGTCATCTGGCCGGTTAATCGCGGGATGGCTGGCCAGATAGGCCCGGCTCGCCGCCAGATGCAGCCGATAATCGGTCAGCTTTTGCACGGTCAACCGCCCCGCCTCTGGCCGCGAAACCGCAATCGCCATATCCGCCTCGCGCTTGGACAGGTTGAACACCCGGGGCAGGGCTACAATCTGCACCTCCAGCCCCGGATTTGCGTCACAGATCCGCGCCAGAACCTGGGGCAGCAAGTAGTTCGCACAGCCATCCGGTGCGCCGATCCGGATCTGGCCAGTCAGACCCTCCGGCCCGGTCAATGCCTCGGCAGCACCTTCCATCGCCGCCTCAGCCCGTTCGGCGTGGCTCAACAAGCGGGCACCTGGTTCGGTCAAAGCATAGCCTTGCGGGCCTTTGGCGAACAGCCGGGCCCCGATCGCCTCCTCAAGCCGGGCAATTCGGCGGCCGACGGTGGCGGGGTCGATTTTCAGGCCACGGCCTGCCGCCGACAGGCTTTCGGTGCGTGCCACGGCGAGGAATATCCGCAGATCATCCCAATCCATCGTTACCCCTGCAAGTTTGCAAAGCCCCTTTGAAATCTTGCCCCTTTCCCCAGCATTTCCGCAAGGCTATTATGCCAGCAACCAAGGGAGAGAGTCATGAAAGAGATCGGTCACTGGATCAACGGCAAGAACGTCGCGGGCACATCGGGCAAGTTCGCCGATGTGTTCAACCCCGCCACCGGCGAAGTGCAGGGCCGGGTCGCTCTGGCCTCCAAGGCCGAGCTTGACGCCGCCACCGCCGATGCCGCCGCAGCGCAAGTCAAATGGGGCAACACCAACCCGCAGCGCCGGGCGCGGGTGATGATGGAATTCGTCCGCCTGCTCAACCGGGACATGGAAAAGCTGGCGCTAGTTTTGTCCTCCGAACACGGCAAGACCGTTCCCGACGCCAAGGGCGACATTCAGCGCGGGCTGGAAGTGATCGAGTTTTGCATCGGCGCGCCGCATCTTTTGAAGGGTGAGTTCACCGATAGCGCCGGCCCCGGGATCGACATGTATTCGATGCGCCAGCCGATTGGCGTGGCCGCTGGTATCACACCGTTCAACTTCCCGGCGATGATCCCGTTGTGGAAAATGGGCCCAGCCTTGGCTTGCGGCAACGCGTTCATCCTGAAGCCATCGGAACGCGACCCCTCGGTCCCGCTGATGTTTGGCGCGTTGCTGCAAGAGGCAGGGCTCCCCGATGGCGTCTTGCAGGTGATCAACGGTGATAAGGGTGCCGTCGACGCGATCCTGGATAACCCGCTGATTGCCGGGATCGGATTTGTCGGCTCGACACCGATTGCCGAGTATATTTATGCGCGCGGCACCGCGAATGGTAAGCGGGTTCAATGCTTTGGCGGGGCCAAGAACCACATGATCATCATGCCCGACGCCGATATGGACCTGGCCGCCGACGCTTTGGTCGGGGCCGGTTATGGGGCTGCGGGCGAGCGTTGCATGGCGATTTCGGTCGCGGTTCCGGTCGGCGATGAGACGGCGGATCGCCTGATCGCCAAGCTGATCCCCCGGATCGAAAAGCTGAAGGTCGGGCCTTATACTGCGGGCAACGACGTGGATTACGGCCCGGTGGTGACCGCTGCCGCCAAGGCCAATATCCTGCGGCTGGTCGAATCCGGGTTGGCTGCCGGGGCGAAACTGGTGGTCGATGGCCGTGGCTTCAAGCTGCAAGGTTATGAGGATGGCTTCTTTGTCGGCCCGCATCTGTTCGACCACGTGACTTCGGATATGGAGATTTACCGCAAGGAAATCTTCGGCCCGGTGCTGTCGACCGTGCGCGCCAAGACCTATGAGGAAGCGCTGAAGCTGGCGATGGACCACGAATACGGCAACGGCACCGCGATTTTCACCCGCGACGGCGACACCGCCCGCGACTTTGCCAACCGGATCAACGTGGGCATGATCGGCATCAACGTGCCGATCCCGGTGCCGCTGGCCTACCATACTTTCGGTGGCTGGAAAAAGTCAGTCTTTGGCGATTTGAACCAGCACGGGCCGGACAGCTTCCGCTTCTACACCCGGACCAAGACGATCACCTCGCGCTGGCCTTCGGGCATTAAAGAGGGCGCGTCGCTGAACTTCCGGGCGATGGACTGATCCCGACTGCGGTCCGCAGGCCCGCCGCAAAATTACCTCTGCCGGTGAGTTTCTGGGGCGAACGCTGGGGCAAGCCTGCCAGAGCCAAGCAAATGCATAGGGCGACCCTTGGGCCGCCCTATGCAAAACTAGCAGATTGAGAAAAGACGATCAGGTACCGCCCGATCCTAAGGTGTCACGCCTGCTTGCGACGGCGAAGTGCTGCCAAAGCACCCAGCCCACCGATAAGCAGGAGACCGCCAGCCGGCAGCGGTACCGCAGCGGGAACCGCTAGATCGTCGATCCGCACGTTTCCGCCGCCGTTTGTGCTAAAAGCCAGCGACGTGATGTTTTGGAACGCTGACAAAGCAGACACATCAACAACATGTCCACCATCATTGTGACCGACAAGATTTGCAGCGAAAGTCAGCAGTCCGCCAAGATCTGTGGTGACAAAGAGCGTGTTTGAAAGGCCATGCCCCTTACCAAGCAACTGATACCAAAA
>JAYTQA010000248.1:0-3714 GCA_043746955.1 bacterium
CACCCGCTCGGCCGAGACATGCGGCCGCCCGTCCATCGATCCGACGCGCATCTTCACGGCGCGAAACCCACCCGCATCAATGTAGGACTGAAGCTGCGCGCCGATCCCGGCGGCATCCGCCCAGCCACCCGAGGCATAGGCCGGCAGCCGCGCCGCCGACCGACCGCCCAGAAGCGCCCAGATCGGCTGATCCAGCGCCTTGCCCCGGATGTCCCACAGCGCGATATCCACCGCGCTGATTGCGGCCAAGGTCAGGCCCCGGCGGGCCAGTTCCGGCAGGGCATGGCCGCGCGCCGCCGCCCCTGCGGCCCGCGCGCCGTTGTAAAGGTCTTCCCAGATCGGGGTGATCTCGCTGGCGTCGCGCCCGATCAGCCGGGGACCGAATTCATGGTTCAGAAGGTGGACAAGGGCGGAGTAATTGCCAGCACTGCCGGCGGCATTCTTGCCTTCGCCCCAGCCGACGATGCCGCTTTCGGTCTCGATCCGCAGCATGGCGGCATCGAAGGTGCGCAGCCGGCCAAAGTCGCTGACATGCTGCTGCTTCTCCTCGATCGGGATCTGCACCCACCAGGCCTGAACCGATTTGATGCGCATGTCGGGCGTCCTCTGTCCGCGCGGCGGCCCGGAGCGCGGGCCGCCAGCGCCGGTCACTTGAGCAACGGCAGGATCGTCTCGGCGGTGATCCGCATCTGATCGGCGTAGAACGTCTCGGTCAGCACACTGGAGCCGTGGTCCTGAATGAACTTCAACTGCGCGGGCGAGATATCGACCGGGTTCTTTTCCACCATGTCGGGGTAGCGGGCGGCGGGCGTGCGGTCGACCGGGGCCACGAACTCATTGGTCAGCGCGCCATCATAGCCGATTTCCCGCAGCGTGCCGATGATCTTTGCCCAGTCCAGATGGCCCAAGCCCGCAGCAAAGCGGTTGTTGTCGGCGATGTGGAAATCGAACAGACGCTTGCCGGCCAGCCGGATCGCGTCGTAGATATTCGATTCCTCCATGTTCAGGTGATAGGCGTCAAGGCAGACCCCGCAGTCGGGATGGACGGCATCGGCCAGCGCCAGCGCCTGGGCAGCGCGGTTGAAGAGATAGGTTTCAAACCGGTTCAACGGCTCGATAGCGATCCGGACGCCGACCTTCCGGGCATGGGCGAAACACTCCTTGGTCGCCTCGACCACCCATTTCCACTCTTCTTCCGGCGTGGCATCCGGGGTGACTTTGCCCACAGTGGCAGGGACCAGGGTGATGATCTCGCCCTCCAGTTCCGCCACCATGGTCAGGACGGACTTGACGTAATCCACCGACCGGGCGCGCTGGCCTTCGTCCTTGGCGGCCAGGTTGCGCTCGCCCAGCGTCAGCGTGACGGCACCCCAGCAGCGGATGCCGTTATCTTTCAGAAGCTTCCGGGTGTCTTTGGTGTTGTACTGGGTCGGTTCGCCCGAGATCTCGATGGATTGGTAGCCATATTGCTTGATCCTGCGGAGCGTGGTCTCCAGCGGTTCGGCCCGCATCCAGTTGTGCGTCGAAAGATGCATGTCGCCTCCCTAAAGGTCGTTCACGGCAGGCTGCCGCGACGCCTAGTCGTGAATTCTGGTTCGACCAGATTGCGTCGGATTGCGGCACGGGTCAAGGGGATCGCAGATGCAGCGCAGGACCTGCCGCGTCAAACGCTGGCACGCGCCGATATTCGGCGGCCGGACGCAAGATACTGGCGCTGCGGTCCACGCTTTGGTAAGACCAGATCACGGGTCGCATGGGAGATTTGCGATGAAGATTGGGATGTGCCTGTTCCTTTGGACCACGCGCGTGGGTGCCGAGCATGAAGCACTTCTGGCCGATATCCGCGCCACTGGATTTGACGGAGTGGAGGTGCCGGTGTTTGACGGCGTGCCGTCTGATTACGCCCGGCTTGGCAAGATGCTGGACGGGCTGGGACTTGCACGGACCGCCGTGTCGGCGATCGGCGATCCGGCGATGGCCCTGATCTCGCCCGATGCAGCGGTGCGCTGCGCCGGTGTGGACCGGATGCGCTGGGTGCTCGATTGCAGCGCCGCATTGGGGGCTGACCGGGTGGCGGGCCCGCTGCATTCGGTGCTGGGCCAGTTCTCCGGGCAGGGCCCAACGGCGGACGAGATGGCCCGCGCCGTCGAAAGCCAGCAGGCGATTGGCGAACATGCGGCAACGGTGGGCGTGACGGTCGGGCTGGAGGCGCTGAACCGCTTCGAATGCTATCTTTTGAACACGATGGACGACCTGGCGGGGTTCGTGCGCCGCGTCGGCCACCCGAACATCCGGGCGATGTATGACACGTTCCACGCCAATATCGAAGAGGCCGACCCGATTGGCGCGCTGACCCGCAACCGCGCCGAGGTGGTGCATATCCACATCTCGGAGAACGACCGGGGTGTTCCGGGCCGGGGCAACATCCCCTGGGCCGAAACCTTCGAAGCCATCCGCGACATCGGCTATGACGACTGGCTGACCATCGAAGCCTTCGGGCGCGGTCTGCCCGATCTGGCGGCGGCGACCAAGGTCTGGCGCGATTTCGCCGAAAGCCCCGAAGCGGTCTATCGGGACGGCTTCGCGCATATCGTTGCCCATTTGCAAAGGGTCGGCCTGCGGTAAGCGGATATGGTCACGCGTTGCCGGTTGGGCAGCCTCCGCGACGACGTCGCGAAACGCGGTCATAAGCCTGGCAGGTTCCTCCGGCGCCTCGGCGGTCTCGCGGGCCTGAAACATCAGCCGGATGATGTGCCGATGCACCTGCTGGCTGGACGGCAAGAACCAGCGGCGGTTCGGTCCAAGCCAACGCGAGCCTGTCCTCGCCGTGCGGCGGCGGTCGGTTCCCGCTTCGCCGGTCGATCCCCGGTTCGCCCGCCGTCGCCCGGCCTGCCATGAAGCTTTCGGTCGCAGGCTGGCCGATGCACCGCAGGGCCGCCCATGATCCCGGCCAGCGAACGGGTCCGCCTGTGCCTGGTCCGCTTGGACATGGACGGCAGCGAAGGCACTCAGACACCAGCAACGCCGCGCCAAACGTACACCGGACTTGATCCAATCGAAAAACCATCCGATAGTCATCCAATGTTACAAAAAGTCCAGGGGAGGGACAAATGTACAAAACGCCCAACGGCAAAGAAATATTCGTTCTGGATACCCACACCCATTTCTGGGACGGCAGCCCCGAGAACCAGTCCAACATCCACGGCAAGCAGTTCATCGACTGTTTCTACTCCTTCCACATCGGGATGAGCCCGCCGGAAGAGCGCTGGGAGAAGTCGAAATTCGAGAAATACTCCGAAGACAACCTCTACGACGACCTGTTTGTCGACGGCCCGGCTGATATGGCGATCATCCAGTCGACCTACCTGTCGGATTTCTACAAGACCGGCTTTTCGAAGATTGAACGCAGCCATGCCATGGCGTCCCGCCATCCCGAGCGCTTCATCATCAACGGCACCTTCGATCCGCGCGACGGCGAGAAGGCTCTGGAATACATCCACTGGATGAAGGAAACCTACGATATCACCGGCATAAAATTGTATAATGCCGAATGGAACGGTACGAGCAAGGGCTGGAGTCTGAAAGATCCCGATGCCTACAAGTGCTTCGAGCTTTGCGAAAAACTGGGCATTCGCAACTTCCACGTCCACAAGGGCCCGACCATTCTGCCGCTGTCGAAGGATGCCTTCGACGTGCATGACGTGGACTATGCCG
>JAYTQA010000249.1:0-3708 GCA_043746955.1 bacterium
AGAATCGCAATTGCCAGATAGGGTGCCTGCGCCACCTCGTAAACCTCTGATATCAATGGCCAACGATAGCGGGCAAACAGCGCGTTCTGCACCAGAAAACTGACCGCCATATAGCTGACCGTGTGGACCATCGCATCGCGGAAGGTCGATACGAAAATCTCGATCCCGAAGAACAGATAGACCAGTGGCGCCATCAGATAGACCAGCCGGATGATCGGAAACAGCCAGAACGACATCGAGTTGATGTAGCAAAGCCGCTGCAAAATCCCCAGACCGGGCCGGAACAGCGGGTTCTTCAGCATCAGCATCTGCATCATCCCCGAGGCCCAGCGGCCGCGCTGCTGAATGAAGGACGCAAAGGTTTCGGGTTGCAGCCCGGCGATCATCGCGATGTCCAGATACAGGCTGCGCCAGCCTTTCGAATGGATTTCCAACGCGGTTTCGGCGTCTTCGGTGATCGTCTCACCGGCAAAGCCGCCAACGTCGTCCAGCGCTTTGCGCCGCAACAGCGCCGCCGATCCGCAAAAGAACGCACCACCCCAACGGTCCAGACCCCGGTGGATCATGCTGTAGAACATCTCGTTCTCCGGCGGGCAGGTCAGACCCAGATTGCGTTCGATCGGATCCTTGTTGATGAAAAAGTGCGGGGTCTGCACGAGGAACAGCTTGGGATCCTCGACGAAATACCCCACCGTCCGCGCCAAAAAATCCCGGCTGGGCACGTGGTCGGCGTCAAATACCGCCACCAGATCGCCGTCGGTCTTGGCCAGAGCCGCGCTCATGTTGCCGGCCTTGGCATGATCGTTGGTCGCCCGCGTCGAATAGGTGATGCCCAATTCTGCACACAGCGCCTGCAATTCTGCCCGCCGGGCCTGCGCCTTCTTGGCCAATTCAGGGTCGCTGGCGTTGCAGCGCTGATCGGTGCCGCCATCATCGCACAGGATCACCCGCCGCTTGTCGCGCGGGTAAATCATGTTCTTGGCGGCCGACAGAGTCACACTCAACATCTCGGTCGGTTCGTTGTAGGACGGCACCAGGATGTCGATGCGGGGCAGCTGATCCGACCTCACCTTGGGCGGCAGGGCACGTTCGGTCGGGTCAGCCGTGATGAAAGCGTTGAGGAAAAACACCATGATCGAATAGGTCTCGACCGCGAAAAGCATCAGCGCCAGCACGAAGGACAGCGAAAACCCGGCCACCGGCAAGGTTTCGGTCAGCCGCCAGATCCAGTAGCGCACCACGATAATGCTGCCGACCGCCATCAGCGCGAACCGCGCCTGGGTGTTGGCCACAAACGGTTTCAACCCGGTGATCAGGGCAATGGCCATCACGCCCAACAGCGCCTGCGACGCCGATGATGAGGGCAAGGACGCCAGGACCAACGTCGGGATCATCAGCAACAACCAGACCAGAAGCAGACCTACGCCGCCAAGTTTGGAACTTTTCACGTCTTTCTCTCTTTCAAACCTGGGTCATCCGCAGCCGGACGGTTGGGCCGTTTTCCCGGGCGTTATTGGGGGATCGTGCCTGCCAGCGGGGACAACATGCGCACCCGCCCGGTGGCCGAGCCGCCACTGCCATCGGGGTAGTTTTGGATGCTCGCCGCCGTGATCGGCTTCAGCGCATCCTCGGCGGTGCCGTTGACACAGTTGCGCAGCATCACATCCAGCGTATTGGTGTCGCCCGGCAACTGACGAATGCCCACGGTCAGATGCCGCACACCCAGCACACAGACCGTGGCATCACCGTAGCGCACCTCGGCCCAGAAGTAGGGACCAAGCTCGTCCTGACCCGCCAGCAGGTCGCCGGATTTGGTCGCCTGAAACGGTTCGGGCAGACCGCCGATCCGGCTGACAAAGTCGTCATAGCGGAACCGGCCCGGCTCCTGCCCGGCTTGCTGGCGCGCCTGCAGCACCAACACATTATCGCCCGGCACCGTGGTCTGGTTGGCAAGCGCTATCCGCTGCTCCCAATAGTTCAGCAGACCCCGCTCCAGCGCTGCGAGTGCCGTGGGGGCGTAAATCCAGGTCTTGTTGAGCGGCACCGACACCATTTGTGACCGGTTCTGCACGTCAGCCAGGGTGGGTATCGACGGAGCGATGATCCCGGCGCAGCCCTGTAGCAGCCATGCGATACCGACCATCGCCGCTAACCGCCACGATGCCCTGCCGCCTTGACCTTCTTGACTTGACCTGTCTGCCATAGCCCACCTTGACGTTTTTCCACCTGATAAGACCTGACCAGGTGATTTCAAAGATTGTCTTGCTGGGCAGGCAGATACAGCCCGAATGGGTTGCCATTATGACTCTATTAAGTAGTTCCGACGCCTTTTTTTCGACGGTTTCGCGGGCCGGGACCAGTTGGAAAATCAACACTCCTTGGCAGCATGCGGTGCGGCTCGGGTAAACCGCGCAAAAACGTGGCGGGATCATGGTGAACGCCGGTTCTTCAGCCGCCCCAGTCCGCCGCCTGCATTTCGCGCAGACGGCTGGCGGTGCGGGCAAATTCGAAGGATCCTGCCCCCTCGATGTAAAGCCGTTCCGGCGCATCCGCCGCCGAACAGATCAACCGGACATGGCCCTCATAAAGCGCATCAATCAGCGTGACGAACCGCTTGGCCTCATTGTAGTTCGACGCCGAAAGCTGGGGGATATCTTCCAGAATCAAGACCCTGACCGCCGCTGCGATCGCCAGATAATCCGCAGGCCCCAAAGGCCGCGCGCATAAGTCCCAAAAGCTCGCCCGTGCCACGCCATTGGCATAGTGCGGCAGATCGACCTGCCTGCCATTGACGTTGAGGCTAAGCGGCCCCGCAACCGCACCCGCCGTCATATCCTGCCAGATCGCGCTGATGGCCGGGCCGGCCTTGCCCGCCGGCTCAAAGTACACCTGCGCGCCCGCCAACCGGTGCTGGCGATAATCCTGCGGGCTTTGCAGTTCGACCACGTCCAGATGCGCGTGAATGAGCTCGATGAACGGCAAAAACAGCGCCCGGTTCAGCCCGTTCTTGTACAGGTCTTGTGGCGGCCGGTTCGACGTGGTGACGATCACCACCCCGCCCGCCAGCAGCTTTTCAAACAACCGCCCGACGATCATCGCATCGGTGATGTCGCTGATCTGCATCTCGTCAAACGCCAAAAGCCGCAGGTCGGCGATGATGCTGTCGGCAAACGGGCCGAGCGGATCCTCCAGCCGGTTTTGCCGGGCGGCATGGACCGCGCGGTGGGTGGCCTGCATGAAGGCGTGAAAGTGGACCCGGCGCTTGCGGGTGATCGCGGTCGCGTCGGCAAACAGGTCCATCAGCATCGACTTGCCGCGCCCGACCCCGCCCCACAGATACAGCCCCTTGGGCGGTGGTGCCGGTTTGAGAAACAGTGCGGACAGAACGCCGGTCTTGCGCAGGGCCTGCGCCTCCAGCCATTGCCGCAAGTCTTCAAGCCGCCCCGCCACTGCCAACTGCTGGGGGTCGGGCTGGATTGCACCCTCCACCACACGCCGGGCCAGAATATCAGGCAAACTTTCACGCATCAGGTTCTATAGCAAAGCGGCCCCGGCCTGGAAAGCCGGGCGCAAATGCAAAAGGCTCCCCGAAGGGAGCCTTTGCCAAATATGACGATAGAGAGATTACATTTGCTTCTTTCTAGGATTGGCGGTGACCTACTCTCCCGCGTCTTAAGACGGAGTACCATTGGCGTGCCTGCACTTAAC
>JAYTQA010000250.1:0-3706 GCA_043746955.1 bacterium
TGGCCCTCGGCGCCTCGATCTATGATCCGGCGGACCCGATGGGGAAGATGTTCTTCAACATTCTGGCCACCTTTGCCGAGTTCGAGGCCGATCTGATCCGGATGCGGACCCGCGAAGGCATGGCGATCGCGCGCGCGAAAGGCAAGCTGCGCGGCAAACAGCCCAAACTGACCGAGAAACAACAGAAGGAACTGACGCGGATGCACGCCTCTGGCGCTTATTCGATCAGCGATCTGGCAGAGCTTTTCGCCGTCTCGAGGCCGACGGTTTACCGAACCCTGCAGCGCGCGGCGGCGAGGATCAGCCCTTGAATGAGTTCAGGCGATAACAGAAGCGCCTGAACCGGTCCGACCTTTTGAATTCACGCAAATCAGACGGGAAAACCGGTTCCCGCTTTGACCTGATTTTCCCTGGCGCGGGGTAGTCCCTTTGGCATCGGACCGGGATCGGCGCGGCCCTGCGGGCTTGAAGGGATGGGCCGGTCACAGGCCGAAGTCTGCCGCCACCAGCGTGTTGACGCCAAAGAGGATGATCTCTGCATCGGCGTGCTTGTTGCCGTCCGCGTCGAAAAGGACGTGGACCTCACCCGTCGTCGAGCTGACCTGATAGCGGATCTCTCCGGCGGTGCCGCTGAAAGCTGCGGTGCCCATGAAGCTGTGGGCGTCAGAGAACAGGATCACATCCTGCTCGCCATGGTGGAAATCCGTGATCTGGTCAGGGGCTGCGGCCCTGCTGTCACCGGCGGTGAAGACGAAGGTATCGGCGCCGCCCCCGCCTGTCATGACGTCCGTGCCGCGGCCGCCCGTCAGAGTGTCATTGCCGGCGTCGCCATAAAGGATGTCCGAGCCGAGGCCGCCATCAAGCAGGTCGTTGCCATAGCCACCATGGACACTGTCATCGCCCAGATTGGCAATGATCGTGTCATCGCCCCCGCCGCCCGCCAGCGTGTCATTGCCGGCGCCGCCATTCACAGTGTCCGAGCCCATGCCGCCGGTCACGGAGTCGTGGCCATTGCCACCACGCACACTGTCATTGCCCGCGCCGGTCAGGATCGTGTCCTCCCCTGCGCCGCCGATCAGGATATCGTGGCCTCTGCCGCCGATCAGGAAGTCATCCTTTACGGTGCCGGTCAGCGTCTCACCGGCAGGATCCGCCATCTTGATCACGCCCTGAAGGTACTGATCCCCCCCGCCGGAGCCAAACCACGAGGCGAAATGCGCATTGAGGTTCATCAGCAGATCGGCGCGCGGATTGTGGTCGCCAAGCGCACTCAAGAGGCCCCAGACGCCATACTTGCTGGGCGCACTGACGTCCACAAACTGCATGAAGGGCCCGTCACTCACCGCGGCCCAGTTCACCCAGAGGGCGCGGTACAAGTCCGCCATCGCCTGACTGCGCGCGAAATCTGACAGGAAAGTGGTGAGCGTTGCAAGATCAGCGTCGCTGATCCCGCTGAGAAAGGCGCTTTGCAGAACGTGCTGACCCCCTTCATAGGCCACCAGATCCATCCCGTATTTGTCTGCCACCACCTTGTTGGCGGCCCACCAGGCTGCGATCTGCGGGACCGACTGCGCATATTCCGGATCCATCAACTTGGCCTTCAGCCAAGCCGTCGCATTCACGCCGGGGGTATTCAGCACGGTCAGAAGCTCGTCGCGCAGCGCGGCATCAGACATGGTCGCCCCGCCGAAATAGGTGGTGACCGCCAGACTATCGAAGACCGAGGACGGGGCGACATAGCCCGTCGGATCGTGGCTTTGCCAGATAGGGGCCGTCAGAAGATGATCGGCGATCCAGGCATTTGCCGTCTGTGTCCCCATCACATTGTCGACCCGGGCATCGGCGGCAGAGCCGAAGACATCGTCCCAGATCAGCGCCGACTTGGTGGCCAGCATCGCCGCATAATCCAGCCAGGCAGCACCGCCCTTCTCGCCCCAGACCGCCTGGGCCTGCGTCGCAAGCCACTGCGTCTGCGAGTAGCCCCAATTCCACATTTCATTGCTGTATTCGACGTGGGCCTTCAGATCCGGATTCAGGTGGTCGCGCACATAGGTGGCGAAATTGCGGATATATGTCTCATCAGCCCCGGCCGGCATGGTGAACCACGGTTCGGTGCCGGTCTGGTTGGCCAGTTGCACCATGACCTCGACCGGCACGCCCTTCGAGGCCCAGGTGGCGTCGCCAACCTCCGCCCTGCCGTCCCATGAGGCCTGCGTCACCCAATCGACGGACATCCAGTCTTTGAAGCGCAACTCGCGCGCATCCTGCACGACCGACAGGAAGTCCGGATTGAAGATCTCGCCCGCCGCGTACAGCGCCTCATACTTTTGCGCCACAAGCGAGATGTTGTGAATATAATTGCCGGTGTGATTGGGGTCCGTGACGGTGATGTTGATCCCCATCGCCCCGCCGCTCACATTCTGCACCACCATCCTTCCAAGGGCCGAGCTGAGGATATTCACGCCCGCAAGCTCCAGCGTCCCCTCGCCTTCATAGGTCAGGACATAGACCCCGGCCCGCGAGGCCGCTGCCAGCGTATCGTTCTGGTCCCAGGCGAAGATGGTGCCGATCGAGGTGAGGCCATCGGGGATATGCGTCGGCCAGCCATCCGCATCCAGATAACCGCCGCTGGCCAACTGATCGGGCGACATGGCCGCCCAGTCGGTCGCGGTATGCCCGATCCAGGGTCGCGAGAACTTCATCAGATCGAGAAACGGCATCTCCGTCGACCAGTCGGCAATACCCGTCAGACCAAAGGCCAACGTCGGGTCGGACACACCCATATCTGATGATGAAACGCTCAAACTTATTGTCATGACAGCCCCCGATCAGTTCGCAGAGCCTATGACGAGGCTCGGCGATGCCACTGCTCCACCATCAATCAAAGCCGATCACGGTGCTCTTGCTGTGGCGAATGTATGGCGGGCTTATGAAGAAAGAATTGATCGCGGAAAATACCAGATATTGTAGACCCGGCGGAAACCTGCCCAAGCCATGCCACCCCTGCCAAGGCTTCAGCCCGGGAATGGAGGCTCCACCCTGGCCAAAAGCCTGGTCAGGGCGCCCGGCGCTGTCAGGTCCAGGCTTTGCGAAATCCCGTCGCGCCACAGCGAGGTCAGGCCCTGTTCGACCAGCTTCAGATAGGCGCGGTATTCGACTCCGCCGCCGAAATGCTGCTGGCGCTGGCTTTCCAGCCGGGCTTTGGCGGCGAATTCGGCGGAATACTTGTAGTGCAGGAAGGCGAGGGGCTCGGGCGCCAGATGCATCCCCGCGCCGAAGTGGAAGCCTTCGGAAAACGCCATCAGCGGGTTGAACCGGAACAGCGCCACCTTCTGCGCGGTAAAGCGTTCGGGCGGGGACAAGGGCATCAGGCGGTGGCGCAAGCCGCTGACATAACTGCCCAGATTGCCAAAAGGCCCGCGGTTGAACGACCAGCGCTGCACCGGCACGCCGTCATAAGCGGTGGCTGCGCGGCCCGGCGCCATATGGGCAAAATCGGCCTCGTCCAAAGCGCCCTTCGGATACATGTCGGCCATCAGGACCAGGGCCGCGTCATGGCCCGCGGCCTCCAGCTTGCGGCAGTGGGCGGGCAGGGCACGCCAGCTTTGATCCGGGCCTTGATCTGGGCCTTGATCCGGGCCCTGCTCTGGCAGCAACAGGAATTCGTCGGCATCGGCAACCACAACCCAGCGTCCGGGGCAGAAGT
>JAYTQA010000251.1:0-9842 GCA_043746955.1 bacterium
AGTCTCATCCCAAAAGCGCATCCCGGTTGAGCCGCAACCCTTGCTCAAGCGGTGTGGCCGGATGAAACCCCAGATCGCGGGCCGCGCGATGGTTTTCCAGGCTGGCTGGGCCGCCTGCGGTGGCCTTGCGCAAGAGGGTGATCTTGAACTTTGGCCCCAAGCGTTCAATGATTTCAACGACATGCCGCGTCGGAACGCCTTGACCTGCGGTGATGTTGTAAACCCGCTCAACCAAGGTCGGTGTCAGCCCGGCGCAGATCAGCCCATCCACCGCATCCCCGATATAAAGGTAGTGGGTGATATCGTCGGGTGCGGCGTCAACACCTATGGCACGCCCGGTCAGGCCAGCGCGCAGGATGTCTTCCAAGGTCGTCAGGGTGCGCCGCCCCGGCCGATAGATCCACGACAAGCGCAGGGCCACAGCATCCAGACTGTGTTGGTTGACATAGCCCAGCATTGCAGCCTCGGCAGCGACTTTGCCGGCCGCATAAACCGACATCGGGCGGGTCAGGGTGCGGCTCGTCCACCACCGCGGTTTGATCGCCGCAGACATCGGCGGTGGAGCAGACCACGACCCGCCCGACCCGATGGTGCCGCGCCGCCTCCAGCACATGGCCGGTGCCCAGGGCATTGATCCGCCAGATGGCCATTGACTGATCTGCCAGAACCATCGGGCCAGACACCGCGCCACAGTGAAAGATGGTCTGGGGTGCGACTTGTCCGACCAGCCTGGCAACTTGGCCAAAGTCGGTCAGATCGCAGGGGCTTTCCAAGAACCCGAGATCCGACGCCATGACCTGGTGCCTTGAAAACCGCCGGGGTCGAGGTAGACAGCTATCTGGCCGAATTTGCCGCAGGCCAGTTCGAAGTGACCGTGCGGCCGCAGGATGCGCTGGCCGCCTGCGACACCGCGGTGATCCTGCGCGAACTTGCCCGTGCCACGGCGTTCCGGCGGGGCCACAGCGTGAGTTTTTCACCGCGCGTTACGCCGGACGGCTTGGGCAGTGGCGTCCATATCCATTTCAGCCTGTGGGATCAAAGTGGCAAACCGGTCAGCCATGACCCCGCCCGCCCGTTTGGCATCGGCAAAACGGCGGGCCATTTCCTGTCCGGCATCGTGCGCCATATGCCTGCGCTGTGCGGGTTTACCGCACCCTCGCCGGTGTCCTGCCTGCCGCTGGTGTCGCATTCCTGGACCGGGGTTTGGTCCAATGTGGGCCTGCGCGACCGGGAAGCGGGCTTGCGGATCTGCCCGACCTTTGGCACCTCGCCCGAAGCTGTGGCGCGACAGTTCAACTTTGAATACCGCCCGGCGGATGCGACGGCCAACCCTTACCTGCAACTGGCCGTGATCTTGCGGGCGGGTTTGGCGGGCATAAGGGACGGCCTTGCAGCGCCGCAACCCACGTCACGGGAAGACCCCGAAACCATGACGCCTGAGGCTCGCGCCGCACGCCATATCCTGCGCCTGCCCGCGTCGACCGACGCAGCCTTCGCGGCGCTGGAGGCCAATCCGGTCGGGCAGGGCTTTCTGCCGGAACGCTTGCTGCACGCCTATATCGCCAACAAGCAGGCCGAATTCGCGCTGAGCCGCGATTGGACCCCGGCTGAGATTTGCCAGCACTATGCCGAAGTTTATTGTAAGGCGCATCTGATGGGAAAGCTTGGCGACCGGGTGGCGATTGTGACCGGGGCTGCAACCGGCCTTGGTCGCGCCATAGCCCTGCTTTACGCCGCCGAAGGGGCCGATGTGGCCGCGCTGGACCGCAACGGAACCGGGGCTGAGACTGTGGCCGAAGCCATCCGCGCCTTGGGCCGCCGCAGTCTGGCGGTGCAGGTGGATGTCGGCGACGAGGATAGCGTCCAGACCGCCATTGCCCCCACTATCGCGAAGCTTGGCCCGCCGGACATCCTTGTGACCAACGCAGGCATCGCCACCGTGTCGTTGCTGGACGACATGCCCACCGCCCTGTGGGACGAAATGCTCCGGGTGAACCTGTCGAGCGTGTTTTACTGCATCCGCGCTGTTCTGCCGCATATGCAGATGCGCCGCAATGGCCGGATCATCAACATCTCCTCGCAACTGGCCCATAAAGGCGGTGAGGGGATGGCGCATTACGCGGCGACCAAGGCGGGGATTCTGGGCCTGACCCGCTCGCTCGCCTACGAGGTGACGCCCGACAACATTGCCGTCAACGCGATCTGCCCCGGCCCGCTCCTGACCGACAAGCGGCTGCCACCGGAATGGGCCGCCAAGAAACAAAGTGAACCGGTGATCGGGCGTCAGGGCCGGGTGGAAGAAATTGCCCCGACCGCCCTGCTGCTGGCGACCGAGGATCCGGCGTTTTACGTGGGTGCCACGTTCAACCCCAACGGCGGGGATATCAGGGTATGACCGCCGTGCACGCGCTTGCCGCCAGTGCTGAACCTTTCGCCCCGATGCTTGCGACGGTCGCCCGCGATCTTCTGCCGGATCAAGCGCTTGCTGATCGGCCAGCCAAGGGTCGGTTGCCGATGACGCCGGTTGAAGGCCTTCCCTTGCCTGCCGAAGACCCGTCCTTTCGGTCCGATGTCGGGCATTCTCCAACCTTAAACCCACTCCCGTTCCTCAACAGGTGACCCATGCAACGCCCCGCAGATGCCAGCCTGACCCGCTTTGGCCGGTTTGACCCCAAACGGACCTGCCTTTTGCTGATCGACACCCTGAACTGCGACTGGAACCCTGCCGTGGCCCGGCGGCATCCGTATTTTGACGAAACACTGCTTACCGTCGTGCTGCCCAACCTGCGCCGCCTGCTCGATGCCTTTCGCGCGGCGGGCGGCGAGGTGATCTGTACGGCGATGGAGAACCTGACCGTTGATGGCCGAGATTGCCGCCGCGATCTAGGCCTTGCAAGCAGCGGATGCTTGGGTTCCGCTTGACCGGGCACCCGAAACTCCGCCCCGTCCCTTGTTCGAACCAATGTTAAAGTGATTCTCTTTTGGGTGGGGTGATCGCCCTGACTTTGGTTGATTTTGTCCTGCGGTTCTGGAACATTTGCCGCCAAGACTTTGGCGTTTGCCAGCCAATCGCGCAAGAACCACGGTGTTTTTCTGGCTATGCCCAAATTAACGGCCAGTGGACTTTCGCGGTCGACGTTGTGAACGGTTTCAGTTGACAGGACGGGCAATTGGGCAACTCTGGACGAACCAATGCAAGATTGGTTTGAACATGGATGATCCAGCGAAAGATGGCGGCTCGGATGACAACGCCTCTTTGGTGCGCGCGCGGTTGCATACCATGATCGAAAAGGGGCTGCTGGGGGCGGATGGTCGGCTGCCGACCGAGCGTTATCTGGCGGAGGCTTTGCGGGTCGGGCGACGCGCCGTCCGCGCCTCACTCGAAGCGCTTGAGGCCGAGGGGCTGATCTGGCGCAAGCAAGGCAAGGGCACGTTTGCGGGCCAGCCACCGGACCCGACCCAGGTTCTGGCGGCCGGAATCGTCGGCGAAACCAATGTGATGGAGGTGATGGAGGCCCGGCTGTGCATCGAACCGACTTTGGCTGCGATGTGCGCAAGGCACGCGCTGCCAGCCGATATCGAACGCATGCGCAATCTGGCGCGCCGTACCGGGGAGGCTTCGGACCCGGACTCGATTGAACTGTGGGACGGAGCGCTGCATCGCCTGATTGCGCGCACGGCGGGCAACAAGCCTTTGCTGACCGCCTTTTCGCTGATTGACGAGATCAGGGGCAACCAGAACTGGCGTGGCTTGCGCTCCACTGCGCGATCTTTTGAAACTTTGAAAGTCAGCGACCAGGAGCACCACGCGATCCTGAATGCAATCGAGGCGGGCAACCCTGCCTTGGCCGAAGCCGCCATGCGCTTGCACCTGTCGACTTTGGCGCAGAACCTGAAACGCATCTTAAGTCCGGACGCCGGACGTGCCGGGCCATGAAGCGGAGAACGACGTGACCGAACCCCAGATCACCGCAGAGACGATTGCCGCCGCAGAGCAGCTTCTGGGGTTGGCCTACACCGTCCGCGAACGGGCGCAGATGCTGGGCAACCTGGAGGGGCAGATTGATCAGGCCATCGCCCGCCGGGCGGTGCCGATGGCCAATGCGGTGCCGATGGCCATGCGGTTTGATCCGCGCTTGCCGGGCTTTGCGATGCCGTATGGCGCCAGTGCCTTGACGCTCTCGCCCGTTGCAGACCCGCTGCCGACCAGCGACGAGGATATCGCCTTTGCGCCGGTCACCCAGCTTTCCGCCTGGATCGCCAGTGGTGCCCTGACCAGCGCCCGGTTGACGCAGATCTACCTCGACCGGATTGCCGAGTTTGGCCCCCGGTTGGAATGCTTTGCCACCGTCACCGCCGAACTTGCCTTGGCCGAGGCGGCTGCTGCAGACGCCCTTTTGCGTGCCGGAGTGCACCTGGGGCCACTGCATGGGATGCCCTACGGCCTGAAGGATTTGTTCGACACCAAGGGGATCGTGACCGGCTGGGGGGCCGAACCGTTCCGCGACCGGGTGCCCGCCAACGATGCGACCATCGTCAAGCGCTTGCGTGCGGCGGGGGCCGTGCTGTTGGGCAAAACCACGGTCGGGGCCTTGGCCTATAATGACATCTGGTACGGCGGGATCACCCGCAATCCGTGGAACCTGAACGAAGGCTCCAGCGGGTCCAGCGCGGGGTCGGCTTCAGCCACTGCGGGCGGGCTCTGCGCGTTTGCTATCGGGACCGAAACGCTGGGCTCGATCACCTCGCCAAGCCAGCGCTGCGGCACGACCGGGCTGCGGCCCACCTTTGGCCGGGTGTCGCGGGCCGGGGCGATGGCTTTGTGTAACAGCCTCGACAAGGTCGGACCCATCTGCCGCTCCGTCGAGGATACCGCCATTGTTCTGGCGGCTTTGAACGGCGCGGATATTGCCGACCGTTCGTCGATTGACGCGCCGTTCGTGTTTGATGCGGGCAAGGCGATTGCGGGCCTCCGGCTGGGTTATCTGCCGCAAGCCTTTGGCGAAGGGGCCACGCCGGTGGACCATGCCGCTTTGGCCGCTGCCCGTCGTTTGGGGCTTGAGGTGGTCGAGTTCACCCTGCCCGATCTGCCTTACGGTGCGCTGATGAACATTCTGTACGCCGAGGCGGCGGCCTCGTTCGAAGATCTGACCCTGTCGAACCTGGACGACAGCCTGACCTGGCAGGACGAAGGTGCCTGGCCCAACACCCTGCGCAAAGCCCGCTTTCTGTCGGCGGTGGACCACGTGCAGCTGGACCGCCTGCGCTATCTGGTGATGCAGGCGCTGGACGGGCTTTTCGGTCAGGTCGATGCGCTGATCGGCCCGTTTATGACCGGGCCGATGCTGGTGGCCTCCAACTACACCGGGCATCCCTGCCTGCATCTGCGCGCCGGGTTCGAGGATCTGGGCACCCGCAGCCCGGCCTCGCTCGGGTCCGGCAAGCTGACCACCGGCGAGGCGGATGCCTCTGGCCGTAGCTTTACCGTACCGCAGGGCATTTCGCTTTGGGGCCGGTTGTTTGACGAGGGGCCGATCCTGAACATCGGAATGGCCCTGGAACGCGAGTTGGCTGTGGCGGCGCGCCGCCCTGGTTTCCCGGTTTGAACTGACGAGCAAAATACCGCCGGCGAAAGGCGGATGTTGCGGAGCATGACTTCACAATAGCCCGGCCTCACCCGGCCGCCCAACACGGAGTTTAGACATGAAGCGCAGAGATTTCCTATGGAACACGACCGCCGTCATCGGAGGCACAGTTCTGTTCGGCGCGGGCCTAGCCGCGCCGGTGATGGCCGAGGATACTCCGGTCAAAGGCGGCACCCTGATCTGGGGTCATTCTGAAACCACGCAGAACCTTGACATGCACCAGACCGGCACCGCGTCCTCAAGTCGGGTGTTGCAGAACATCCATTCGTCCATCGTGACGGTCGACAAGAACCTGACCGTCATTCCGGGCCTGTGCGAAAGCTTTGCGGTCGCCCCCGATGGCCTGACCTACACGTTCAAGCTGCGCCCGAACGTCAAGTTCCACAACGGGGCCACCATGACCTCGGCCGACGTGAAATACTCGTTCGATCGCTGCCGGGACAAGGCGACCGGGGCGGTCAACTTCGAGGTGTTCAACAGCGTCGCCTCAATTGAGACGCCCGATCCCCTGACGGTTGTCGTCAAGATGACCGGCGTGAACGCGCCGTTCCTGTCGCGTCTGGCCGAAAACGGCGCAGGCGTGGTGATGCCCAAGGATTCCGGCCCGACCCAAGGCACCAACCCGGTCGGCGCCGGCCCGTTCAAGTTCGTCAGCTATGAGGTTGGCACCGTGGTCAAGATGGCCCGGCACGCCGACTATTGGGACGGCCCCGCCTTGCTTGACGCCGTCGAGGCGCGCGAAATCACCGAGCCCACCACGCGTCTGACCGGCCTGCGCACCGGCGAGTTGCACATGATCAACGACATCCCGCTGGACCGTGTCACCGAACTGAAAGGCGATGCCAAACTTCAGGTCAAGACCTGGTTCCCGTTGAACTTCGACTTCGTCAACATGAACCACACATTCGAACCGTTCAAGAACCCCAAGGTCCGCATCGCCTTTGACATGATCATCGACAAAGAGGCGCTGATGCAGGGCGCTTTGTGGGGACAGGGGGCTACGACCCCCTCGCCCAGCTTCCCGACCTCGGCCAGCTACAACAAGGACCTGAAACAGCGCCCGCAGGACATCGAAGGGGCCAAGGCGATGCTGCTGGAGGCAGGTTACAAACCCGGCGATCTGAAGATCGTGTTCAAGGCGACCACCAACTACCCCTATCACATCGAAGCCGCGCAGATTTTGGTCGAATGGTTCAAGTCCGCCGGGGTCGACATGAAGATCGAGCAGTTGACCTGGGCCGATTGGCTGACCCAGTGCTGGGTCAACAAAGACTACCAGATGACGATGATCAACTTCTTCACGCTGTGGGAGCCGGATTTCCTGTATTTCAGCGTCTGGAACTCGACCGGGGCGTTCAACTTCCGCGCCATCAAGGATCCGGTGATTGACGATCTGACCACCAAGGCCCGCACCACGGTTGACGATGCCGCCCGTGCCGCGATTTACAAAGCCGTGCAAAAGCAGATCTGGGAGCAGAGCCATGACATCATCTTGTGGTTCCGCAACGGCACGATCGGGGCGCAGACCAGTGTGATGGGGCTGGATACGGTGGTGCATCCGAACGGCTCGAACCTCAACTTCCACAAAGTCTGGCTCAAAGCCTGACACTCCGGCGGGCCTGCCAAGGCCCGCCCGTTTTCCCAGACCGGTGCTGGCCATGACCTATCTGCTGAACCGGCTGCTGTCGGTGATCCTGACCTTGTTCCTCATCTCGCTGGTCACCTTCGCCGTGACCAACATCCTGCCGGGTGACGTGGCGATGATGATCATGGGCACCCAGTCCAATCCGGCAGCGCTGGCGGGCTTGCGGCAGTCTTTGGGCCTGAACGATCCGCTCTTGGTGCAGTACGGCCACTGGATCGGCGGCATGTTGACCGGCGACTGGGGCCACTCGCTGATCTTCAAGAAGCCGATTGCCGAATTGTTGGCCCAGAAGATCGTGGCCTCCTCGCTGATCGTGGTGATGTCGATGACGATCGCTTTGGTGCTGGCCGTGCCGCTGGGGGTTTGGGCCGCCGTCCACCGCGACCGCTGGCAGGACAATGCGAGTTCGGCCACAGCCCTTCTGGGCGTCAGCCTGCCGGATTTCTTCTGGGGCATCGTGATGATCTTGCTGTTCGCCCGCACTTTGGGCTGGTTCCCATCCAGCGGGTTTGCCGACCCAGAGGTGGATTTCTTTGGCGCTTTGCGCCACGCGTTCCTGCCGTCACTCGCGCTTGGTCTTGGTCTGATGGCGCATCTGACCCGGATGACCCGGTCGACCATGGCCGGTATTTTGGGGCAAGAGTTCATCCGGGTCGCCCGCGCCAAAGGCCTGAGCGAGCGCACCGTGGTCTGGCGCTATGCCTTGGCCAATGCGATCGGACCGGTGATCACCATCGCGGGCTTGCAGATCGGCTATCTGTTCGGGTCGATCATCGTGATGGAAAGCCTGTTCAACTACACCGGCATGGGCTGGCTGACCTATCAGGCGTTGCTCAACCGCGACATTCCGTTGATTCAGGCGACAGTCTTTGTGATTGCAGCCGTGGTGATGATCACCAACCTGGTCGTCGATCTCTTGTACGTGGCGATCGACCCGCGCATTCGGTTGGGCTAGGCCATGAAACAGTTTTACTCGGTCAAGGGGGTTATTGGCTTGGGTCTGCTGGGCGTGGTCATCCTGATCGGCATTTTCGCGCCAATGCTGATACCGTTCGAACAGTCGACCAAGATGTACATGACGGCCCGGCTGTCCAGCCCGAGCTTGGCCCATCCGTTCGGCACCGATCAGCTCGGCCGCGATCTGTTGTTCCGCGTACTTTTGGGCGCGCGCACCTCGCTGGAAATCGCTGTGACAGCGGTGGTGACCAGCGTGGTTCTGGGCCTGCCGTTGGGCATGGTGTCAGGCTATTTCGGCGGGCAGATCGACAACGTCTTGATGCGGCTGGTCGATACGCTGCTGGCCTTTCCGGCCCTGCTGCTGGCGCTGACGATCAGCGCGGTCCTGGGGCCGAACACCCAGAACACCATCATCGCGATTGGCGTGGCCTTCACCCCCTACCTGGCCCGGATCATCCGGGGCGAGGCGCTCCGCGTCGCCCAAATGCCCTATGTCGAGGCCGCCCGCGCCTCTGGCACCACCAACCTGATGATCCTGATCCGGCATGTTCTGCCCAACATCATGCCGCCGGTGATCGTGCAATCCACCATCAGCCTTGCCTTCGCCATTCTGGCCGAGGCGGGCCTGTCGTTCTTGGGCCTTGGCACCCAACCGCCCGCCGCAAGCTGGGGGCTAATGATCCAAGCCTCCCGCGACTACCTTGATATCGCACCTTGGACGGCTTTGGTGCCGGGGCTGGCGGTGGCGGCCACCGTGCTTGGCCTGAACATGTTTGGCGACGTTCTGCGCGACGTGCTTGATCCGAGGACGAAATGACCGAACCGCTGGTCTCAGTTGACCGTCTGAAGGTCGAATTTGCCACCGATGGCGGCACCGTTGTCGGGGTTGAAGATGTCAGCTTCACCATCCACCCCGGCGAGACGGTCTGTGTTGTGGGCGAAAGCGGGTCGGGCAAATCGGTCACCTCGCTGTCCTTGATGCGGCTGGTCGAGTTTGGCGGCGGTGTCATCGCCCATGGCGCGCTGACGTTTGTGCGGCAGGATGGATCCGTGCTGGACGTGGCTGACGCCGGGCCCGAGGTCATGCAATCGGTGCGGGGCCACGAAATCGGGATGATCTTTCAAGAGCCGATGACCAGCCTGAACCCGGTGTTCACGGTGGAACGCCAGTTGACCGATGGCCTGATCCTGCACAAATGCCTGTCGAAAAGCGCCGCCCGGCTGCGGGCGCTGGACCTGTTGAAAAGCGTGCGGATCCCCGAACCGGAGCGCCGCCTGCGCCAGTATCCGCACGAGTTGTCAGGCGGCATGCGCCAGCGCGTGGTGATCGCGATGGCGATGGCCTGTGAACCTCGGTTGTTGATCGCGGATGAGCCGACAACCGCACTTGATGTCACGATTCAGGCGGAAATTCTGGCCCTGATCAACCGCTTGAAGCGCGAAAAGGGCATGGCCGTGTTGTTCATCACCCATGACATGGCGGTGGTGGCGCAGATGGCTGACCGCGTGGTCGTGATGTATCGTGGGCGGATTGTGGAAACCGGGACCGTCACCGAAATCTTTGAAAACCCCCAACAGGATTACACCAAGGCGCT
>JAYTQA010000252.1:0-23039 GCA_043746955.1 bacterium
CGCGGTCATGGCACCGGGGTCATAGGCGCTGCGCCATGCCAGATAGCCGGTGGCCTTGGCCGCGTCCGAATTGTCGGGGTTTTCGGCGAAGGTCGAGGAATTGGTGTTCGGGTCGGGGTAATCCGGCCCCCAGGTTTGCAGGATCGCATCGTGCAGGCGGGCGCGGTAGTCTTTCAACTGCTCGGATTCCTGGCCAACCTTCAGATCCACCTTGATGCCAGCCTGACCAAAGGTGTTCTGGATCGACTGTGCCACATCCATCCGGTCGGCTTGATTGCTGACGGTCAGGGTGACTTTCGGGTCTTTGATGCCCGACTCGGCGAGCAGAGCCTTGGCCTTGGCGATGTCGAGTTTGTAGGGCAGGTCATCCAGCGCGCCGAGGTACCCCTGCGGCAGGAAGCTTTGGTGCGGAATGACCAGACCCTTCATGATGGTGTCGGCCATGCCCTGATAGTCAACCGCCCATCGCATCGCATCGAGGAACTTGGCGTTCTTGTAATTCTCATTCTTCTGGTTGAAGGCGAGGTAGTAGACTTGGCCACTGACGTCTTGCTGAATCGTGACGTCTTTGTTGCCCGCAAGACCTGCGAGGTCAGTCGACGTCAGGTTGCGGGCAATGTCGACGTCACCCTTTTCCAGCTGAAGGCGTTCGGTCGCGGCTTCGGGGATGTGCTGGACGAAGATGTTCTTGATCTTGGCATCGCCGCGCCAGTAGCCGGGGCGCGCCTCCAGCACGATACCTTCGTTGGGCTTGTAGGATTTCAGCACATAAGCCCCGGTGCCCGCCGAATTGTTCTTCAGCCATTCGTTGCCCAAGTCGCCGCCGACATCATGGGTCTTGACGGTTTCGGCATCGACGATCGAGGCGACGCCAGCGGTCAGGCAGTTATAGAGGAACGTGGGCGCGAAGGGTTTGCTGACTTTCATCGTCAGCGTGTCACCCTTGCCGGTGATCATCGCGTCAACCGTATCCTTGGTCCAGCCGAACTGGTTGAGGATGAAGGCCGGGGTCTTGTTGATCTTGACGGCGCGCTGCAGCGAATAGGCGGCGGCTTCGGCGGTGACCGGTTTGCCAGAGGAGAAGGTCAGGCCCGGCTTCATCTTGAACGTGTAGGTCACGCCATCATCGGCGACCGTCCAGCTTGCCGCCAGTCCGGGTTCCATCGCCAGGGTGGCGGGGTTGATCTCGACCAGTCCGTCATAGGTGTTGTTCACCACGTCGAGGCCGGAAAATTCATAAGCTTCGCCGGGGTCCAGCGAGACGATGTCGGCAATGTCGCCGGCGATCACCAGCGTGTCAGCCGGGGTTGCGGCGAAAAGCGCATGGGGTGCGGTGCCAAGTAACAGCGCTGCCATGGAAGCGGCACCGAATTTGCGGGCGATGGGAAGAAAGGACATGGGCAACTCCCTGGTCTTGTTTGAAGGTCTTGATTGAAGTGGTCTTGTTTGAAGTTTTCTCAGGTGCCGGGATTATGGGTGAGTCCCGGTTCAAACCTTGACCGATTGGGCAACTTTCATGCGGGCTTGTCAACAACGGCGCAAGGCAAGCGGTCGAAGGGTCGGGTTGACGCTGAAGGCTTAGGCATAGGCGTCGGTCGCGGTGACCATGGCATCGGCGATGCCGGGCTCGGTGCCGGTGTGGCCTGCGTCGGGGATGATGTGCAGGTGCGCCTCAGGCCAGGCGGCGTGAAGGTCGGTGGCGTTCTTGACCGGGGTGCAGGCGTCATAACGGCCATGGATCAGGGTGCCGGGAATGCCGTGCAGTTTATCGGCATGGGCGAGAATCCAATCGTCGCGGTCAAAAAAGCCCTTGTTCTGGAAGTAATGGCATTCGATCCGGGCGAAGGCTTCGGCAAAGCTGGCATCCTGCCATGCCGCTTCACGGGCCGGGTCGGGCAGCAGCGAGATCGTGCGCGCCTCCCACCGGGTCCATTCGAGGGCGGCTTTGGTACGATGCGGGTTGGTGGGGCCGGTCAGGATGCGGTGGTAGGCGGCAACCATCTGCTGCCGGTCGGCTTCGGGGATCGGGGATTGGTAGGCGGCAAAGGCTTCGGGGAACAGAAAGCTGGTGCCACCAACTTCATAGAACCAGTCGATTTCTTCTTTCCGCAGCATGAAAATGCCGCGCAGGACCAGTTCGGTGACCCGGGTCGGGTGGCTGATGGCATAGGCGAGCGCGAGGGTGGAGCCCCAGGACCCGCCCGCCACCTGCCAACGGTCGATGGCGAGGTGTTGGCGCAAAGCCTCGATGTCGGCCACCAAATCCCATGTCGTGTTCGCCTCAAGGCTGGCAAACGGGGTGGATTTGCCGGTGCCGCGCTGGTCCATCAAGATGATGCGATACCGCGCCGGATCGTGGCCTTGGCGCAGAAAGGCCGAAATGCCGCTGCCGGGCCCGCCATGCAGGACGATGACCGGCTTGGCCGAGGGATTGCCGCATTCTTCAAAGTGCAGAGTGTGGCGGGGCGAGACTTGCAGCCGCCCGGTCTTGTAAGGCTCGATACTGGGATAAAGCGGGCGGCGGTCTGGCATGGGTTCTCCTTCACCGCCACCTTTTCGCGGGCGGCGGCTGCGTGCAAGCCCTTGCTTGCCGCCGGGTTCCAATCTTTAACGGGCGGGCAAACCGGAGGGGCCAATGACCAAACTCGCACTTGTCACCGCAGGCAACAGCGCCATCGGGCGGCATCTGGTTCTGGGGCTGGCCGGAGCGGGCTATGATGTGGCCTTCACCCATCTGGGGGCTGCGGAGGCGTCGGCGGCTTTGGTCGCAGCGGTGGCCGGCTTGGGCCGTCGCGCACTGGCGGTGGAAAGCGACGCCGGGGACGAGGCACAGGTGTTGGCGTTTCATCGGCAGGCCAGCGATTGGGCGGGGGTGGCCCCTGTGGTTCTGGTCAATAACGCCGGCATTCAGACCTGGTCGGCGTTGGTGGATTTGGAGGCGGCCGCGTGGGACAGGGTGATGGCCACCAACCTGCGCGGCACGTTTTTGAACACCAAGACGGCGGCCAAGGCGATGATCGCTATGGGCCAAGGCGGGGCGATTGTGACGCTGGGGTCGGGGTGCAATAAATTGGCCTTCCCGCGGCTGGTGGATTATTCAGCCTCCAAAGGCGGGATCGAGCAGTTCACCAAGGTCGCGGCGAGTGAGTTGGGGCCGCATGGGATCCGGGTGAATTGCATCGCACCCGGGGCGATTGCGACGGAACGCACGGCGGCGGAGGCGGGCGATTACGCGGCGACCTGGGCACCGATTACTCCGCTGCGCCGGGTTGGGGTGCCGCAGGATCTGGTGGGGCCGCTGTTGTTTTTAATCTCTGAGGCGGCGTCTTTCATCACCGGGCAGACGTTGTACGTCGACGGCGGGGTTTTTGCCCAAGCGCCATGGCCTTATCCGACCTGACGGCGCATGATTTTGCTGTGTGTTTCTTCTCTGCTGACCAAACCGGAGTCGCCGATGACCCGTCCCGATCTGAACCTTTCGCCACTCGACGAATTGCGCGCCAATGTGGCCCAACCGTTCGAACGCGCCCATGCGATGCCGAAATCGGTCTATACCTCGCCCGCGTTTGCCGAAGCCGAGGTGCAGCAGATCTTCGCCAAGGAATGGCTCTGCGCGGGCCGCGTCGATGCGCTGAAAAACCCCGGCGATTATCTGACCATGACGATTGCGGGCGAGCCGGTGATCCTTCTGCGCGACCGGGAGGGCCAGTTGCGCGGCATGTCGAATGTCTGCCGTCATCGGATGTCGACCCTGCTGGAGGGGCGGGGCAATCTGCGCGCGATCGTCTGCCCGTATCACGCGTGGACCTATAACCTCGACGGGTCGTTGCGCGGAGCCCCTGCGATGGGGCTGAATGAGGATTTCTGCAAGAATAACATCGCCTTGCCCGCGATCCGGGTAGAAAACTGGCTGGGTTGGATCATGGTCGCGCTGAACCCGGATGCGCTGGCACCCGCCAAGGCCTTGGCCGATGTGGAAAAGCTGGTCGGCTATCTGGATATGGCGCGCTACGTCGAAACCTTCCGCGAGACATTTAACTGGGCCACCAACTGGAAGGTTCTGGCCGAAAATTTCATGGAAAGCTATCACCTGCCGGTCTGTCATGCCGGCACGATTGGCGGCTCGGTGGACCTGGCGAAAATGACCTGCCCGCAAGGCGCTCCGGCATTCAACCACCATTTCATCGTCAAGAATGACACGGTGCCGCTGGCTTTGGCGCATCCGTCGAATACGGTTTTGCAGGGCGATCAGCGGCGGATCACCTGGCTGCTGGCGGTTTATCCGGCGCTGATGATCACGCTGACGCCGGGCTATTTCTGGTATCTGGCGCTGACCCCCGATGGGCCGGGGCGGGTGAACGTGCTCTATGGCGGCGGGATGAGTGCCGATTGGATCGCCGACCCTGCGGCGGGCGAATATCTGGCCACAATCAAGGCCCTGCTGGACGATGTGAATGTCGAGGATAAGGCTTGCGTGGAGCGGGTCTATCGTGGGCTGCTCGCAGGGCTTTCGACACCGGGGCCGCTGAGCCACTTGGAACGGCCGAATTATGACTTCGCCAGCTATCTGGCGGGCCGGATGGTGCCGGGTTGAAGCGCAAAATGGGGGTGCTAGACTTAGCGTCATGACCAAGATTGCACTGCTCCTGAGCCACGGCCAACCTTCTGACCCCGACCCGGCAGAGGCGGCTTTGGCGCTATTGGCGGCGCAGGTTCGCGGGCATTTGCCGGGCTGGCAGGTGGTGTCGGCGACCCTCGCCAAGCCGGGGGCTTTGGACGCCGTGGCAGGTGGGACGCCGGGGTTGGTCTACCCGATGTTCATGGCGGGGGGTTGGTTTACCGCGACCGAGCTGCCGCGCCGGATGAAAGCGGCGGGCGGCGGCGATTGGGCCTATCTGCCGCCGTTTGGTCTGGATGGCGGTGTGCAGGCGTTGGGGCTGACGATGGTGCGCGAGGCGGCGGCAGGGCGGCCCTTGGGCGAAACCTCGGTTCTCCTTGCGGCCCATGGCTCGTTTCGCAGCCCGGCACCATCAGACGTGGCCAATGCCTTTGCGCGCAGGTTTTTGGCTGCGGGCTTCGGGCGGGCCGAGGCCTTTTTCATCGACCAGGCGCCGCGGATTGCCACGGCGCGCGGGTTTGGCGCCGCGTCGATCTGTCTGCCGTTCTTTGCCGCCGACGGCTGGCATGTGGTCGAGGATTTGCCCGGCGCTTTGGCCGCTGCGGGGTTTCAGGGCGATATTTTGCCGCCTTTGGGGTTGGACCCAAGGGTGCCGGGGCTGATTGCGCGGGCCTTGCGGGTCGCGGCGGCAGGGTAAGCCTTGCGCTAAGCCAAGATCACACCGTGTGCAGATAAAGGTCGAAATCCACCTCCGACACGGTGCGGGCGACGCGGGCGTATTCGGCGGCGATGATCGCGGTGAAGGTGCGGTGCATATCCTCGCCGAGCGCGTCTTTGAGGAATGACGAGGCTTTGGCAGCCTCGATCGCGGAACGCCAATCGGGCGGGATCGCGAGTGCGTCGGCGCCGTTGGCATAACCGTCGCCGGTCGTTTCCGGGCCGGGGTCGATCTGATGCGCCAAGCCGTGGCGGATACCGGCAAGCACCGTGGTGCCGACCAGATAGGGGTTGGCATCCACGCCTGCCGGGCGATGTTCGATGCGGCGGGCCTTGATGTCACCGGCGGGAATTCGCAGTGCGACCGAGCGGTTGTTCACCCCCCAGGTCGGGCTGACCGGGGCATAGGAGTTGCTGGCGAACCTGCGCCACGAATTGGCATGGGGGGCGAAGATCAGCATGGATTCGCCCATGGTGGCGCGCAGACCGCCGATGGCGTGGCGGATCATGTCGGACCATTGGCCTTCGACGGCTTCGATGAAGACGTTCTGGCCTTGGGCGTCTTGGAGGGAGACGTGCAGATGCATGCCAGAGCCTGCGTAATCCTCGTTCGGTTTGGCCATGAAACAGGCGGTGATGCCATGGGCGCGGGCGTGGGTTCGCACGACACGTTTCAGGCGCAGCAGGTCGTCGGCGGCTTGGATGATGTTGTCGCGGTAGTGGAGGGTCATCTCGTACTGGCCGGGCGCAAATTCGGAAATCAGGGTTTCGGCTTTAATTTCAAGCAGTTCGGCGGCTTTGTAAATGTCATTGAACAGCGGCAACATGCCGTGCAGGGCATCAACCGAATAGACGTCGGTTTTGGTGCTGACGCGGCCATCGAGCACGTCATGCGCGGGGACCATCTTGCCGTCAGGGCCGCGCTGGTTTTCCAAGAGGAAGAATTCCAGCTCGAACGCGCCTGCCGGATAAAGGCCCTCGGTGGCCATCGCATCGACTTGGGCTTGCAAGGCGTGGCGTGGGTCAGAGGTCATCGGACGACCCTCGAGGTCATACATGCTCATCAAAACTTCGCCGCGCGGCGGGTTGGTTTTGTGCAGGGGTTTTAGAGTGCCGGGGATTGGCCAAGCCCTGCGGTCGCCATCGCCCTGATCCCAGATCAGGCCGGTTTCGTGGACATCCTCGCCACAGATATCCAGACCAAGGATCGAGATCGGCAAAAGCCGGCCGTTCTTGTAAAAAGGCAAGAGTTCGTGGCGGCGGATGATCTTGCCCCGGCCAATTCCGTTCGAATCGTGCAAGACAATGTCGAACGCCTCAACCTCTGGATGGGCGTAAAGGAAGGCTTCGGCTTCGTCGGTGGTGGAACCGGAGGGGCTGGTCTGGGTCATTTGTCACGCGGTAAGGTCGGTGAGGACTTCGGTAAAAGCGGCGATCAGGCTGTCGACCTGACGCTTTTTGGTGGCGGGGCTGATCAGCATCATGTTGTGGAAGGGTGCGATCAGGCAACCGCGGTTCAGAAGGGCTACGTGCAGCGCCGCCTCGATTTGCGGCTGATGGGCGTGGGCGGCTTCGGCCCCGTTCAGCAAAGGGCCGGGCGCGCAGATGAATTCAACGCGGGCGCCGACGCGAAGGGCGTGCCAGGGCAGGTTGCGGGTTTTGATCGCCTTGGACAGGCCCTTCACGAGCCGTTTGGCCAAAGTTTCCATCTGGTCATAGGCTTTGGGCGTCATGACTTGCGACACGGTGGCGCAGAGGCAGGCGAATTGCATCGGGTTGGCCGACAGGGTGGTGCCCATGCCGGAATGACCCGAAGCGCGGTTGGCGTTGACGGTCTGGTAACGGGCGGCGGTGTCCGGGGTCAGGCCCCAGACGGCGGTCGGCATGCCACCGGCCACGCATTTGCCAACAACGAAAATATCAGGCTGCAAGCCGTGGACGCGCGTATAGCCACCATAACCGGTTGAAATCGTGTGGGTCTCGTCGATGATCAGCACTGCGCCGTATTGGGTGGCAAGGCTGCGCAGGCCGTCCAGAAAGCCGGGGGCGGGCAAGACCATGCAGCAGTTGGTCATCACAGGCTCGGTCAGGATGGCGGCCACGTCACCCTTTGCCAGCGCCGCTTTTACCCCGGCGAGATCGTTGAATTCGCAACACACCGCCAATTCGGTCAGGTCGGCCACCTGACCCAGCAGGCCGGGGCGGTTGATGGTTTTGCCGGCCTCCAGCGTGACGAAAGTGTCATCGACCGTGCCGTGGTAGCAGCCGTTGAACACCAGAACCTTGGGTTTGCCGGTGATAGCCCGGGCCACGCGCAGGGCAAAGCGGTTGGCATCGGTAGCGCTGATGGCAATCTGCCAGCGGAAATCGCCGAAGGTCTGGCAAAGCAGGTGGCCAGCCTCCAACGCGGCTTCGGTGGGCAGCATATAGGTCAGACCGTGGCGAGCCTGTGCGCGGATCGCATAGGCGACCGGGGCGGGCGAGTGGCCGAACATCGAGCCGGTGTCGCCAAGGCAGAAGTCGCTGATCTGATAGCCGTCGATGTCGGTGATCGTCGCAGCCTTGGCCTTGGCCACCAAGGGCAGGTGGGGCATCGGCCAGTCTTTCATCCAATGCAGCGGCACGCCGTCGAGGTAGACATCGGTGGCTTTCGCCATGGCTGCCGCCGATTTCGGCCGGGTGGTGGCAAAACGGCGGGCCTCGCGGTTGGCTATGGAATCCAGCCGGTCGCGGCGGATGCCGGCGATTGTGTCAGCGGTGGCGGTGTCCGAACGCGGCATGGCGGATCCTTTGGCTTGCAGCCGCTTATGCCGGATAATTTGATCAAATGGAAGGGCGGCTAAGACGGAAAGGCGGCCTTGGTGCGGTGTCAGAGAAACACCAGGAGCGTCTGAAACCGAAACTTCGGCAAGGCTTTGACCGGGCCGCAGCCGTGGCGGGAGGCCCAATGGTGATGCTGTCGCAGGAGGGAACTGAAGGACTTAGCGGGCGGCGATGCTGCGCAGGGCTGCGGCTTTGCGCGCCTGTGCGGGGGTTAGCACGATGATGGCTGTGAGTTGTTGTTTCAGAACCGCTGGCCGGCGGCGGGCGCCACGGCTCCACGGTAAGACTGCTTGCGGCTCCGCACTGGTGGCGAGGACTGAGGTCAACCAGCGGCGTTGGTTTTTCATCGCAAATCTCCGGCAGTTGGTCTTGGCGTTGGCAACACCATGCAACCGGATTGCGGCATGGTTTTGGCATCTGCGGGGCAGCTTCGATGTGTGCCAAAATCGAAACCGGAGGACTATGGCGATGGCGGTGACGCGATAATTCATTGAAAGTAATCGGGAAAATCAGGGCGTTGCGGCACTGCCGGCGATGATTGTGGCGGATTTTGGGCCAACTCGTGCCAACTGCGGCCGCGGTCTTAGAGGCGGATGACCGAGATCAGGCGGCCGTAATCCGCTTCATTCGCATGGGTGGTGCGCCGGAAAGAATAGAACCGGTCGGGGTTGCGGTAGGTGCAGTGGCGGGTCCATTCGGAATAGCCCACACCGGCGGTGCGCAGGCGGTGCAGGCCGTAACCGGGCAGATCGAACAGCATCCGGTCGCCCAGGCCGTTGATGAAGAAGCGCGCGGATTGCGGATCGTCCTCGGTGAAACTCTCAAAGAACTCCGGCCCAACCTCATAGACCGGCTGGCTGATGGTCGGGCCAATGACGGCCACGATGTTTTCGCGTTTGGCGCCAAGGGCTTCCATCGCCTCTACCGTCGCCTCCAACACACCGTCACGGGCACCCCGCCAGCCAGCATGGGCGGCACCGATCACCTGCGCCTTGGGGTCGGCGAACAGAACCGGCTGGCAATCAGCGGTCAGGATGCCAAGGCCGATGCCCGGGGTAGCCGTGACCATGGCGTCAGCCTTGGGGCGGATGGTGAAGGGCTCGGTCAGGGTGACCACGGTGGCGGAGTGGGTTTGGTTCAGGCTGACCAGCGCGGTGCTGGCCAGGCCAAGGGCTGCGGCCACCCGGTGCCGGTTGATTAACACCGCCTCTGACAGATCGGTTGACCCCGGCCCACAGTTCAGCCCGGCAAAAATCCCGGACGACGCGCCGCCTTTGCGGGTGAAAAAGCCGTGGCGCAGCGGGATCGCATCAGAGGTCAGGATTTCCAGCATCAGACACTTCCGGGCGGAGGGGGGTGCTGTGGGCCGTAAAATGCCAGCACCTTGAACAGCGTCCCCATTTCCGTGGGCGCGGTCAAGCGGTGCGTGGCTGATAAGTGCGATTGCAGGGCGGTGCCGGTCAGGTTTTGCGCCAAACGGCTGGATCGTTGGGCGATGCCGAGCGCGGTGAGGAGTTGGCCTTGGGTCGTGTAGGCGCAGGTGGCTGGCTTTGCGGCGTTTGCCAGCGCCTCGAAATCAACATGGGCGGTCAGGTCAGCCTCCCCTGGCGTGGCAAAGGGATCGACCGGGGTGTGGGCTCGCAGGGCCTGAAACGTGTCACCCAGCGCGTGCCAACCGCCATAGTCGATGATCAGGGCAGCCCCTTGATGGGCGATGCGGGAAGTTACATCTGCGATGATGGCGGGGGCTAAGGGGCAAAGCTCGACAATCTGGCCTTCGGGCGTGTCGGTCAGGCGGTGGCTGAGGGCGGCTACCGGCAGGATGGCATCGAGGCCGAAGCCAAGTGCCTCGCCGTGCAGCCCGACCAGCCGTTCGCGCCACGCCAAGCCCGCGCGTTGGAATTGGCGGATCGGCAGGGCGTCGAAGAATTCGTTGGCCAGCAGATACAGCGGTTGGTCGGGCAGGTCGTGGACGCTGTCAGCCCAAGTTGGAGTGCAGGTTTTCAGGGTTTGCGCTTGGATTTGGCGCAGGCGGGGCGAGGCTTCGATCAGCCACAGGTGCATTGCAGCGTGAAAGCCGGGGACGGTTTTGGTGGCGCGCAGGGCGTCGGCCATCATTGTGCCGCGACCGGGGCCAAGCTCGGCAAGGGTGAAGGGGGTGGGGCAGCCTTGGTCGCGCCAGCATTGGGCGAGGCAGAGGCCCAGAAGTTCACCGAACATCTGGGAAACCTCGGGGGCGGTGGTGAAATCGCCAGTCGTGCCAAAGGGTTGGCGGGTGGTGTAATAGCCATGTACCGGGTGCAGCAGGCATTCGGTCATGTAATCGGCCAAGCTGATCGGGCCGTTAGCGCGGATCCGGGCCTTGAGAATGTCGGCCAGTGCCGTCATGCGGCCAAAGTCTGGGCTGGGCGCGCTTTGAGCAGGAAGTAGAGGCCAACCGCGATCATCGGCAGGGAGAGGGCCTGGCCTTGGGTCAGCCCCCAGCCGTGGATTTGCCAGGCGAGGCCAAGCGGGTTGCCCTCGGTGACGAACTGCGCGTCGGGTTGGCGGACGAACTCCACCAGAAACCGGGCTGCACCGTAGCCTGCGATGAAGGTGCCCATCGCGCGGCCAGGGGTCGCCAACCAGCCGCCCCGCCAGACCGCCCAGAGCAGCAGGGTTCCCAAGAGGACGCCCTCCAGCAACGCCTCATAAATCTGGCTGGGGTGGCGGGCGCAAACGAGGCTGACGATGCCGGGGCAAAGTTGTGCGGCCTCACCCGGGAAGGCCACGCCCCACGGCAGGTCGGTCGGGCGGCCCCAAAGCTCGGCATTGACGAAATTGGCGATCCGGCCCAGACCGAGGCCGATCGGGGCGACCATGGCGAACAGATCACTTGTGGTCCGGGCCGGGATTTTCTCAAGCCGGCAGAAGATCAGGCCCGCGATCACCACACCCAGGAAGCCGCCGTGGAACGACATGCCGCCCTCCCACACCCGCAGGATTAACCAGGGGTTGGCGAGGTAATGCGCGGGTTGGTAGAAAAACACATAGCCCAAGCGCCCGCCAAGGATGACGCCTGCGATCACCCAGGTCAGCAAGCGCTCCAACTGATCCTCGCGCATCGGCGGCACCACCCACAGGCGCGGCGTGCGCAGAGCCTGCCGGATCAGCCACCAGCCCGCCAGCAGCCCGGTGATATAGGCCACGGCGTACCAGCGCAGCGAAAACGTCATGCCCATCACGCTGATCGTGAAAATCTCGGGCGTGACGGGCGGGAAGGGGATGTAGGACATGGGGCCTCTGGTTTGACTGCGGCGGTTTTCTGCCCGGCGGCTTGTGAAGTCAACCACCGCCGCCCTTGCAGGGATCGGGGCGGAAAGCCATATATGGGAAAATGGAAGGATGACCAAAATGCAGCCGGGCAACAAATTCTTCGACGACGTCGGCAAGCTGATGACCAATGCGATGGGTGTGGCGCAGGGGGCCAAGACCGAGGCGGAAACCGCGATGAAATCGTTCATCGACCGCTGGATGGCCGACCGTGATTTTGTGACCCGCGAGGAATTCGACGCGGTGCGTGCCATGGCCACCAAGGCGCGGGAAGAAAATGTGGCGCTCGAGGCCCGGCTGGCGGCACTCGAGGCAAGGCTGAACGGCTGAACGGTTTGGCTACAAAAAAGGGGCCCGGCCAAACTGGCGGACCCCTCTTCTGTTGCGCCCCGGTCTGGGGGACCCCGAGTGGGCAGGCGGGCGCGGTCAGACCAACCGGCGGGACAAGTCGCCGGTCAGCCCGTTGGCTGGAAGATCGCATTCATCAGCCACGGGGTCGGTGGATGCATCGGGTCGTTGCCTGCGCGCTGCAACAACTCGTCGCGCAGGGCGAGGCCAAGCGGCCAAGGGCCAAAGCCTGACTCGATGTTGATATGCCCCGCCATCCCCAAGTCAACAAAGCGCGCCTGCCACAAGCCGGCCAGATTGCGCGACCGCGACGGCGCCATCCACGGGTCGTTGCGGCTGGCCACCACCGTGACCGGGCGGCCCAACGGCTTTTCCGGCAGCGGGGTAAACAGTTTGACGCGCGGATGGCGCGGGTCCTCTGCCGGGGCGACCAGAAGGGCTGCTTTCACATCCAGATGTGGCCATTGGGTCAGCACACGGGCCACCAGCACCGCACCAAGACTGTGGCCGACCAGCACCGCACCGGGGTTGTCGAGGATGGCTGACACCAACTCCATCTCCCATGCCGCAGGGACCGGGGTGTTAAGTTCGGTCAGATGCACCGGGCGAGAGCCCGGGTCGTGGTCGAGCCACCATTGCTGCCAGTGCCCCTCACGCGAGCCGTCGAGGCCGGGGATGATCAGGGTGGTCATGCAAAAACCCCCGAGGTCGGGCACTGTCCGGGCGGGAGGCGGCGGATATGCGCGGCAGGGCTTGGCCAATGTCGGCCAGTGCGTTGCGCGGACAGGATCGGGTGTGGCTGCGGGAATCGGGTCATGATGCTCTCCATGTCCGGGTTATCCGGCATAATGCTGTAAATGTCTACTGGTTTTATCGTATATAATTTTGCGCGCGCCAAAATGCGAAAGACCCGCCGAGTTGGCGGGCCGTCGTGCGTAGGTGCGATTGGTGGAGCCAGACGGGATCGAACCGTCGACCTCTTGAATGCCATTCAAGCGCTCTCCCATCTGAGCTATGACCCCGTTCCATCGCCGGTCTGGTGAACCCCAGCCTTTCGACTGGCAACGCTGGGCGCGTTGTGGCGGTTTATTATGGGCAGAGGCGCAGGGGTGCAAGGGGAAAATGCGCGGCCCTGAAGCCTTTGCCCTGAAGCCTTTGCCCGCAGCCCCTGTCGTCAGACCTCTTCCTCGTCGCCGGGGACTTCGGTCAAATCATCCAAGGACACATTGTCGTCGGCATCTTCTTCCAGAAGCTCGTCGTCCAGTTCGGTATCGTCGGCAGCACCGGGCGTCAGCAGATCATCATCGGCATCCAGATCGTCGACCAGAACGTCATCGTCCTTTTCAGGGGCAACGCGGGCGATCACTGAAGCGGCCATCTTGCGACGCGCGCTTTCAATATCAACCACTTCGCCCGTGTAGGGGCTGACAACCGGGGTGCGGTGCAGGTCATAAAAGCGCTTACCCGTGGTCGGGCAGATGCGCTTCGTGCCCCATTCGGCTTTGGGCATGGGAATCCTTGTACGGCTATGTGCCAGAGAAACGCTCGCTTGCCACAGGCCGGACCTGCTGTCAAAGGCTTTTCTGGCGGTTGTGGCTGATGCGGATTTGGCTATTCTGCGGATCAGTTGCAAGAGGTGCCATGCCCGTTCTGCCCGGTTCTCCACCCCTGGACATCACGTTGCGCCGATCCGCCCGCGCCACGCGGTTTTCTTTGCGGGTGTCGGCGCTTGACGGGCGGGTCACGCTATCGGTTCCCGTGCGGGCGCGGGAGGCGGACGCAATGGCGTTTGCCCATGCGCAGGAAGGCTGGCTGCGCGCCGCCTTGGCCAAACAGCCCCAGCCCTGCGCGATGGGATTCGGATCTTTGGTGCTGATCGAGGGGGTTGAGGTGACCCTGCGCTCCGGCACCGGCCGCGCGCCACACCGCGACGTGGATACGCTGTGGTTGCCCGGCGCGGAGGGTCAGGCACCCGCCCGCACTGCCGCTTACTTGCGCGCCATAGCCCGGGACAGGTTGGCGGTCGCGTCCGACCACTATGCCGGGCTATTGGGTCGCAAGGTCAGCCGGATCACCCTGCGCGATACCCGTTCACGCTGGGGCTCCTGTAGCCACGACGGCGCCCTGATGTATTCGTGGCGGCTGATCATGGCCCCGCCTTCGGTGCTGCGCTATGTGGCCGCCCACGAATGCGCCCATCTGGTGGAGATGAACCATGCGCCCGCGTTTTGGGCCTTGGTCAGCCGGCTTTACCCCGGCTGGCAGCGCGAACGGGCCTGGCTCCATGCCCACGGCGCCCGCCTGCATGGCTACCGGTTCGACGCTTGACGGGAACCGCGAAGTTTGACGGCATCCGCGACGCTTGACGGGCGGCACGCTGCCTGCTTGGGTCTGGCGATGACAATCGCGCCGCGCCCCGCCAGCCTCAGGCTTGCCGATCCGTCTGCCCCGGCGCATGAGCGGCTGTACCGGCTGCTGCGCCAACAGATCATGCATGGCGAACTGGCCCCCGGACTGCCGATGACCTTGCGGGGGTTGGCCGCGCAACACGGCATGTCGATGACCCCGGCCCGCGAAGCGGTGCGGCGGCTGGCGGCGGAGGGGGCGCTGACGATCTCCTCCTCTGGCCGGATTTCGACGCCGGAATTGACGCCGGAACGGATTGAAGAACTTGCCGCGATCCGGGCACTGATCGAACCCGAGATGGCCTCCCGTGCCTTGCCGCGTGCCCATTTTGCCCTGATCGACCGGCTGACCGCGATCAATGCACTCAACCAGGAGGCGGTATTAAGCCACAACGCTGTGGCCTATGTGCGCACCAATCTGGAGTTTCACCGCACGCTTTACCTGCGCGCCCAGACCCCCGCGATGCTGGCGATTTGTGAGACGGTCTGGCTGCAACTTGGGCCGACGATGCGGGCTTTATACGACAAGTTGCGCAGGCGCGACGTGCCGCACCACCACCGCCTGATCCTCGCGGCGCTGCGGGCGGGCGATGAGCCGGGCCTGCGGCTGGCGGTGCGGACCGATGTGACGCAAGGCTTGCGGCATCTGGCGAGTTAAAGCGCATTTCCGAAATGTGTGACGCGGTTTCAGGAAGAAATGCGCGCAAAAACCGGGAGGTAAAGCGGTTGTTTGAGTCTTATCAAACCCAAACCGCTTTAGCGTGAGCGGAGGAAAAGTGGCACGCGGTTTTCCTTTACAATCACCCGACCACTGATAATCCAGAGGTTAATGACGTTTCTATCAAACGTCAGCCTGCGCTAGGGGACGGTGACTTGGGTGGCGATCTGGCCCACCGCGATGCCGGCTCGAAGCAGCGTGATTGAGCCGTGGTAGACGCCTTGGCCGAGTGCGACGTGGAGCTTTTTACCTGCGGCGCGGAACAGTTGGTCTTGGGTTCGCGTCAAGGTGGCAGTGGTTTGCAGCAAGGTGCTGCCATCCGGGTTGGCTATTGCAAACGCCATCACATCGCCCGCTTGACCGCCGAACACTTCGGCCCACAACACGATTGCCGGGGCATTCGGCGACAGCGGCTGGGTCGGCAGACCCGCCTGAATGGCATCAAAGCTGGGAAGTTCACTGGCAAAGCCCGCCGCCAGAAAGCCGCCCGCTTCATAGGGCAAAGCCTTGGACCACAGGCCGGGAGCGGGAGGCGTGCCACAGGTGGTGCGGTCCGGCGCGAAGGGGTCAACGGCTTGACCATTGTGGCGCACGGTCAGATGCAGGTGCGGGAAATCCGCAGCACCGGATTGTCCGACCAGGCCAAGGGGCAAGCCAGTGGTGACTTGGTCGCCCTTGTGCCCAGTGACAGAGCCTTGTTTCATATGGCAATATTGGGTTTGCCAGCCGTCGCCATCGTCCACCAGCACGCCGTTGCCGCATTCGCGGCCGGGGCTCGGCGGCACGAAATCCGCAATCCCGTCGCGCACCCCGAGCACTTTGCCGGCTGCGGCGGCCAGCACTTTCACCCCCGCCTGCATCGCGGCGCGGTTGGCCAAGGCGATGTCGGTACCGTCGTGGCCATCGTAACTGAGCGTGCCGCAGGTAAAATCACGCGCACCAGGGCCGGGGTCGCGGTCGACATAATGCTGAATGTGGCAGGTCTGGCCCAAGGTGCAATCGACCGGCCATGCCAGTGTGAAGGGGGCTGGTTTGGATTGCACCAGAATCAAGGGAGCGGTTTCGAGAGGGGCCGATTTGGGTTGGGTCAATTCATTGGCCCCCGCCGGGGCGACGAGGGCCAATGTCAGGATCAGGTTCCGCAGCATCTTCGCCCCGTGTGGCCGATCATTCCGCCGTCAGCAATGGCGGTTTGGTGCCGGTGAGGCGGGGTTTGGTCGGCTCCTCATAGGTCAGATAGATCGCACCATCCTTGACGCCGACATGCACCAGGCCGCCCTTCATCAGCTTGCCGAACAGCAATTCTTCGGCCAGCGGCTTCTTGATGTATTCCTGGATCACCCGGCCCAACGGACGCGCGCCCATCTTGTCGTCATAGCCTTTGTCGCCCAGCCAGTCGGCGGCGGCAGGCGACAGATCGATGTGGACACCCCGGTCCATCAGCTGCGCTTCCAGTTGCATGACGAACTTTTCAACGACGCGGTGGATGACGTCTTTGCCAAGCGAGGCGAAAGAGATCACCGCATCCAGACGGTTGCGGAATTCCGGCGTGAAGATCCGCTCGATCGCGGCGGTATCTTCGCCGGTGCGCTTGGTCCGGCCAAAGCCGATGCTTTCCTTGGCGGCATCAGAAGCCCCGGCATTGGTGGTCAGGATCAGCACCACATTGCGGAAATCGACCTGACGGCCGTTGTGGTCGGTCAGCTTGCCATGGTCCATCACCTGCAACAGGATGTTGTAGACATCCGGGTGCGCCTTTTCGATCTCGTCCAGCAACAGCACGCAATGCGGGTGCTGATCGACGCCGTCGGTCAGCATGCCGCCTTGGTCAAAGCCGACATAGCCGGGCGGCGCCCCGATCAGACGGGAAATCGCGTGCTTTTCCATGTATTCCGACATGTCAAAGCGCAGCAGCTCCACGCCCAGGATCGATGCGAGCTGTTTGGCCACCTCGGTCTTGCCGACGCCGGTTGGCCCGGCAAACAGGTAATTGCCGATCGGTTTTTCGGGTTCGCGCAGGCCAGCGCGGGCGAGTTTGATGGCGGACGCCAAAGCCTCAATCGCCGCATTCTGGCCGAACACCACCCGCTTGAGATTCTTTTCCAGATCGCGCAGCACTTCGGCATCGTCTTTCGACACCGATTTCGCCGGGATCCGGGCGATTTTGGCGACCACAGCCTCGATTTCCTTGATGCCGATGGTCTTGCGGCGTTTGCTTTCGGTCAAGAGATGCTGCGCTGCCCCGGCCTCGTCGATCACGTCAATCGCCTTGTCGGGCAGTTTGCGGTCATGAATGTAGCGGGCGGAAAGATCGACCGCAGCCTTGATCGCGTCATGGGTGTAGCGCAGGTCGTGATGTTCCTCGAAATAGGGTTTCAGGCCCATCAGAATCTTCACGGTATCTTCGACCGAAGGCTCGTTCACGTCGATCTTCTGGAACCGGCGCGACAGGGCGCGGTCTTTCTCAAAATGCTGGCGGAATTCCTTGTAGGTCGTGGAGCCCATGCAGCGCAGTTTGCCGCCCTGCAACGCCGGTTTCAATAGGTTGGAGGCGTCCATCGCCCCGCCAGAGGTCGCACCAGCGCCGATCACCGTGTGAATTTCGTCGATGAACAGGATCGCGTCGGGGTGATCCTCCATCTCTTTGACCACGGCTTTCAACCGCTCTTCAAAGTCGCCGCGGTACCGTGTGCCCGCGAGCAGCGCACCCATGTCGAGGCTGAATATCGTGGCACCCGCCAAAATCGCGGGCGTCTCACCCCGCACGATTTTCAGCGCCAGACCCTCGGCGATCGCGGTCTTGCCGACGCCGGGGTCGCCGACCAGGAGCGGATTGTTCTTGCGCCTGCGGCACAAAACCTGGATCGCGCGTTCCACTTCCGCTTCACGCCCGATCAGCGGGTCGACGTCGCCTTTGATGGCTTTGTCGTTCAGGTCGACGCAATATTTTGACAATGCCGACTCCTTCGCCTCCCCCGCCTCGGCTTTGGGCGTCTCGTGGTGCTCTTCTGCACCCGTCACCGGACGCGGCTCGCCAAAAGCGGGATTTTTGGCGACACCGTGGGCGATGTAGTTGACCGCGTCGTAACGGGTCATGTCCTGTTCTTGCAGGAAATACGCAGCATTCGATTCGCGTTCGGCAAAGATTGCCACCAGCACATTGGCCCCGGTGACTTCGGTACGGCCAGAGGATTGCACGTGGATTGCGGCACGCTGGATCACGCGTTGGAAGGCTGCGGTCGGCACCGCTTCAGACCCCTCCACATCGGTCACCAGCGTCGACAGGTCATCGTCGATGAAATCGGTCAGGGTTTTCTTCAGCGTATCAAGATCGACCGAACACGCCTTCATGACGCGCGCGGCGTCGGGTTCGTCGATCAGGGCCAGCAGGAGATGTTCCAGCGTGGCCAGTTCGTGGCGGCGGGCATTGGCCAGCGCAAGTGCGCCATGGATGGCTTGCTCGAGGGTTGTCGAAAATGTTGGCACTTGCGTCGTGCTCCTGTCCTGCAGGTCAGCCTGGCCCGAGCGGGGATCGTTCGGGCCTGTCTTAACCGTGGCCTCATAGTGTTAAGGATCGGTTTTCTACAGCGTTCTTCAAGTGCTAAATCATGCGAAAATGCAGTTGAGGGCCGCCGCTTCGAAAAAAGTGATGGGCCTGACCCAGAAGTGCCTCAGAACTTGTCCTTCCGGGCCCGGATTTCGGCAAAGACTTCGGCGTCAGAAGCGCCTGCCAGCCCGACGGCGGCCTTCACGGCGGGCAGATGGGCGCGCAGGTAGGGGTTGGTTGCCAGCTCTTCTGACAACCGCGAAGGCACGGTCGCCTGGCCTTTAGCCCGTGCGGCGGCCACGCGGGCGATCCGGACCTGAAGGTCAGGGTTTTGCGGTTCGATGGTGGCAGCAAAGCGCAGGTTGGCTGTGGTGTATTCATGACCGGAACAGATCAGCGTATCGCCCGGCAGGGCGGCCAGCTTGGCCATCGAGGCATACATCGTCGCAGGCGAGCCTTCAAACAGCCGACCACAGCCGCCAGCCATCAAACTGTCGGCGGTGAAGGCGAGGTTCGATTGTGGGAACACCAACGCGATGTGACCCATGGTGTGGCCAGAGACGTCGATCACCTGTGCCGGCTCTCCGCAGATCTCCGGCCGGTCGCCTTCCGCCACGGCAAGGTCCAACGGCGGCAGGCGGTGCGCGTCGGCTTTGGCCCCCACGACCTGCGCGCCGGTGGCGGCCACCAGTTCGGCCACGCCCTGGATGTGGTCGGCGTGATGATGGGTCAAAAGGATCGTGCTCAGCGTCCAGTTCCGGGCGGCAAGAGCTGCAAGGATCGGTGCGGCCTCCGGCACGTCGATCAGGGCGGTGGCACCGGTTGTGGGATTATGGATCAGGTAGGCATAGTTGTCGGCAAGGCAGGGAATGGTCACAAGGTCCAGCATGGATGCTCCGGGTCGGCCATCCGAAGCGTGGCAGCAAGCTGCATGGCGTTCGGGGGGCAATTGGCTATTATGCCCCAATGTGGCCCTGAACCGTGACACCTTCAATGCATCTTGACGTACTGGACCTGCGGAATTTTTACTACCGGACCGCACTTGGCCGGGTCGCGCAGCGGGCGATCCGCGAGCGGGTGGTGGAAATGTGGCCGCCAATGGCGGGGCAGACCATGGTCGGGTTTGGCTTTGCGGTGCCATTGCTGCGGCCCTACCTGTCTCATGCGCGCCGGGTCATCGGCCTGATGCCGGGGCCGCAGGGGGTGATGCCTTGGCCCGCGGGCGAACCCAACGTGAGCCTGTTGTGCGAGGACAGCGAATGGCCATTGGCCACCGGCTTTGTCGACCGGCTGATCTTGATGCACGGGCTGGAGACTTCAGACAATTCGGCGGCGATCATGGAGGAAAGCTACCGTGTCCTTGGCCCCGGCGGTCGCGCCTTGTTCATCGTGCCCAACCGGATTGGCCTGTGGGCGCGGGGCGACGGCACCCCGTTCGGCTCTGGCCGCCCCTATTCGATGGGCCAGATGGAGGCCGAACTCAAGCGCCACGGCTTCATGCCGGAACGTGCGATGACCGCCCTGTTCGCGCCACCGTCGATGAGCCGGTTCTGGCTGCGCACCTCGGCGTTTTGGGAATGGGTCGGGCATTCGGCCCCGTGGCTCGCGGGCGGCGTGTTGATCGTCGAGGCGTCCAAGCAGGTCTTTGCGCCGACGCGGGGCGGCTTGGGGGCCATGGTCCGCAGACCGCTCAGGGCCTTGGACGGCATGCCGGTGGCCCAGCCGGTGCCAGCAATGGAATAGGGCCGGAACAGACCTGAATGCCGTCCGGGATGACCAAGCGAGGGGGTGGATTTCATGGCTGAACCGGTTGCAGGCATTCTGATCTGCGGGACTTCGCATACCGGCAAGACCACGCTTGCGGCACGGATTGGCCAGGCTGCGGGCTGCCGGGTGATCGCGACCGATGATCTCGCGCGCCATCCGGGACGGCCGTGGCCCGAAGTCCGGGCGGAGGTCGCGGAGTATTACGCCAGCCTGTCTGCCGAGACGATTCACTGGTTCTTGAAGGTGCATCACGACAACATGCGCTGTCAGGTCCACCACGCCATTGAAGCGGCGCGTGCCCGGCGTGAAGTTTTCGTGATTGAGGGTGCAGCTTTGCGGCCCGAACTCTACGCGCCCCTGATCGGCCCGACCGTCATCGGCGTCTGCCTTTATGTCGAGCCCGACATGCTGCGCGCGCGTATTTTGCAGGCCAGCGACCATGCCCGCCGTGACCCAATGCACCGACAGCTGATTGATGCCTTTGTTGAGCGCAGCCTGCGTGACAATGCAGCCCTAAACGCGGCCGCCATTTCAAATGGCTTTGACCGGGTCGATGCGCATGATTCTTCCGATGTCGCTCGCCTTGCCGAGCGTCTTATCCGACGCCTGAAACCAGCCGGCTAATCGCCCAACACCAAACCTTTGGCTGACTTGCCGGGCAGATCGCGATCTTTGAAGCAGCCTCGCGACACTGACACGACCGCGTGAGGCGGGCGCGAGGAATAGTCGCGTTCAGGCAGCCTTAAACAGCGGGATTCTTGGTTGCGAGGTGGCTAGGGCTATGCTAGGGACGCCGCAATCGCAAAGGGGCGCAGACACGATGTGTGCGCCAACCTAGGCACCTGATCTGTTTCAAATCCAGATAAAAGGCGCCCAGACAGTGGAAGGGTTGACGTGGCCGAAACAGCATCCATCTCCCTCGGCATTGCCGGGCGCTATGCCCAGGCGCTTTTTGAACTTGCCAAGGAAGCCGGCGCTTTGCAGGCGCTCGAATCCGACGCCGATGGATTGGGCGCGGTTCTGACCGAAAGCCCGGAACTGGCCGCGATGATCGCCTCGCCTGTGGTGAACCGCGACCAGCAGGCCGCCGCCATGGCCGCCGTGGGTGCCAAGATGGGGCTTGGCGTGCTCACCCAAAACACTTTGGCGTTGATGGCGCAAAAGCACCGGCTGTTCGTGCTGCCGCAACTCGTGCAGGACTTGAAAGCCCGCATGGCCACGGAAAAAGGCGAAGTGACGGCCGACGTGACCTCTGCCGCTGTGCTGACCGCCGGTCAGCGGGATGCACTGGTGGCCACGCTGAAGGCAAATTTCGGCAAGGCTGTGAAATTGAACACCACCGTGGATGAAAGCCTCATCGGCGGTCTTATCGTCAAGCTCGGCTCGACCATGATCGACACGTCGGTCAAGGCCAAGCTCGCAGCACTTCAGAATGCAATGAAAGAGGTTGGGTGATGGGTATCCAGGCAGCTGAGATCTCTGCGATCCTTAAGGCGCAGATCAAGAACTTTGGCCAAGATGCCGAAGTGGCCGAAGTGGGCCGGGTTCTGTCGGTCGGCGACGGAATTGCCCGCATCTACGGGTTGGACAATGTTCAGGCCGGCGAGATGGTGGAATTTCCCGGTGGTATCCGTGGGATGGCCTTGAACCTTGAAGTCGACAACGTCGGCGTTGTGATCTTCGGCTCTGACCAGGACATCAAGGAAGGCGACACCGTCAAGCGCACCAAGTCGATCGTGGATGTGCCGGTCGGTGACGGCCTTCTGGGCCGCGTGGTGGATGCTTTGGGCAACCCGATTGACGGCAAAGGCCCGATCGTATTCACCGAACGCCGGGTGGCTGACGTCAAGGCTCCGGGGATTATCCCGCGCCAGTCCGTGCATGAACCGATGGCGACCGGCCTGAAAGCCGTTGACGCGATGATCCCGATTGGCCGCGGCCAGCGTGAGTTGATCATCGGTGACCGTCAGACCGGCAAGACCGCCGTGGCGCTCGACGCCATTCTGAACCAGAAGGCTTATAACGACGCGGCTGGCGCAGACGAATCCAAGAAGCTCTACTGCATCTATGTCGCCATCGGGCAAAAACGCTCGACCGTGGCGCAGTTGGTCAAGAAGCTGGAAGAAACCGGCGCCATGGCCTACACGATTGTGGTGGCCGCGACCGCCTCTGACCCGGCCCCGATGCAGTTTCTGGCCCCCTTCGCTGCGACTTCGATGGGCGAATTCTTCCGCGACAATGGCCGTCACGCGCTGATGATCTATGACGATCTGTCCAAACAGGCGGTGGCCTACCGCCAGATGTCGCTGCTGCTGCGCCGCCCGCCGGGCCGCGAAGCCTATCCTGGCGACGTGTTCTATCTCCACTCGCGGCTCCTCGAGCGCGCCGCCAAGCTGAACGAGAAGAACGGCTCGGGCTCGCTGACGGCGCTGCCGATCATCGAGACGCAGGCCGGCGACGTGTCGGCCTACATCCCGACCAACGTGATCTCGATCACTGACGGACAGATCTTCCTCGAGACCGAACTGTTCTACCAGGGCATCCGTCCGGCCGTGAACGTCGGTCTGTCGGTGAGCCGCGTCGGCTCGTCGGCCCAGATCAAGGCGATGAAGCAGGTTGCCGGCACGATCAAGCTGGAGCTGGCGCAGTATCGCGAGATGGCGGCGTTCGCGCAGTTCGGCTCCGACCTCGACGCGGTGACGCAGCGCATGCTGGCGCGCGGCGAACGGATGACAGAACTGTTGAAGCAACCGCAATTCGCGCCGTTCCCGGTCGAAGAGCAGG
>JAYTQA010000253.1:0-3692 GCA_043746955.1 bacterium
AGGTGACAGAATGACCCTGACAAACTCCACACCGGCGCAACTCGCCGATGCCGCCGAAAACATGTCCATGGCCCTGTCCTATGCCGAAACCGCCTTTGCGTTCCTCGCGAGGTTGCACGGCGACAAGGACCATGACGGCCACCTTGGCTTCGAGGCCGTGTGCCGTCTTTGTGGGCAGGGGCTTTCCTTCGTCCTTCAGACGGAAGGCGACAGGGTCGAAGACTTGGTTGCCAACTTGCGCAAAGGATCATCCATGCAAGGAGCGGTGTCATGACGCTGAACAAGCAACAGCTTGCAATCATCCACATCGCCGTCAAAGATCGCGGCTTTTCCGACGACGCTTACAGATCCGCCCTGGCGCAGATCTGCGGCGTCACCAGCTCGGCCGAGTTGGACCATGACGGCTTTCTGGCCATGATGGGCTTTTTCGATTATTGCGGCTTCAAGCCTGCGGATGCCAAGGGCGCGAACTTCGGGCCGCGTACCGGCATGGCCTCCTTTGCCCAGATCGAGCTGATCCGGGTTCTGTGGGCCGAATACACCCATCGCGCCTATGACGGCGAAGGCGAGTTGAACAAGTGGCTCCTGCGCTGTTTCAAGCTTTCGTCGCTGCGGTTCGTGACCAAGGACACCGCGCGCAAGGTCATCACGGCCTTGAAGGTGATGAAGTCCCGCGCGGCCTGATCAGGTGCGCAGGACAAGACAGGGGCGGTGCCGAAAGGTGCCGCCCCTTCGCATTTTGGCAGACTCCGTAGGAAGACCGGGAAAGGCCCTCTAAGGGGTCTGGACGCATAGGGGACACCCGAAAGGGCCTGACCCCGTTTAATTTCGCCGGAAACCCGTTTAATTTTGCAATCTGACTTCAGACCCTCGCCACACTTGACGGACGCGGGCGAAAAGTGCAGGTTTTGGGGCCTGTTCCATCTTCTTAATGCGCTCATAACGCAGCCCGTTTCGGACGTTGCGAGAGAGGGGGACAGGCTGCACGGTGTACCCCGATGGGCAAGGGGCGTTTGCGCGCAAGCGCCGATGCGATGTTGGTTCAAGTCCAACCCCGTGGAGTGGACAGGGCGCGTGGTGTACCCCGATGGGCAAGGGGCACCTGCACGAAAGTGCACGTGGGATGTTGGTTCGAGTCCAACCCCGCGCGCCTTATCCCTTTGCGGCCCTTTAAATCCACCCGCACACCGTTGCGGTTAGTATGGCACTTCCCGGCACGTTACACCTTTTCCAACATGCCGCCACGCCATCGTCGCGCGCGATGCAACCGGGAAAAGGACTGCCTCAGATGATCATCAATGCGGATACCGTCGCGCTCGCTTTCAAGGGTTTTCAGACCAAGTTTTCCGACGCCTTCGCCGCGACCGAAGTCGATTGGCCCAAGGTCGCCATGGAAGTACCCAGTCAGGCCGCTGATGAAACCTACGGCTGGCTTGGTCAATTCCCGAACATGCGCGAGCGGATCGGCGGGCGCGTGATCAAGAACCTTGCGGCGCACGGCTTCACGATCAAGAACAAGAGCTTTGAAAGCACGATTTCCGTCGCCCGCGCCGATTTCGAAGATGACCGCCTTGGCATCTTCGGCCCGGTCCTGTCGGAAATGGGCGGCAATGCCAAACGCCACCCGGAATCCATCATCTTCGCGCTTTTGAAAGCGGGTTTCACTACGGTGGGTTTTGACACCGCAAACTTCTTTGACACCGTTCACCCGGTGATCGGTGAAGACGGCACCACGGTGACGAACGTCGCCAATACGGACGGCGGCGCGGGCACACCCTGGTTCCTTTTGGATACGACCAGGGCTATTCGTCCGATCATCTGGCAAACCCGGATGCCCTATGAATTCCAGGCCAAGACCCAGAATTACGACGACAACGTCTTTCTGAATGACGAATATCTCTACGGCGTCCGGGCGCGGGCCGCGATCGGTCTTGGGGGCGCGCTTTGGCCTTTGGCAATTGGCGTGGGGATCAAAGCAGACCCTGAACGCCGCGAATTACGCAATCGCCCGCGCGGCCATGATGGGCTTCAAATCCGACGGCGGAAAGATCATGGGCATCACACCTAACCTGCTTGTCGTGCCGCCCTCGCTGGAAGGTGCGGCCCGTGACCTTGTGAAGGCCCCCACGGCAATCTCCGGATCGTCGTCGACGTGGTATCAAAGCGCTGAAGTGATCGTTTCGCCGTACCTGGCCTGATGCCATGACCGGCCTTCTTCTCGCAACGCTCGCAAGCACCGCGTCCGACGCGGTGGACGGCGGCCAATGGGTGCACCTGGTGCCCAACGGCACAATCGAAGGCCGAGACGGGCGGGCCTACGCCTTGTCCGACCCGGCTGGCGTGGTGGCAGACTTCCAGGCGCGGGCGCTGGACCTGGTGGTGGACTTCGAACACCAGAACGACACGCCCGCCGCCCGCCTGAACGGTCCGGTTCCCGCGGCTGGGTGGATCACGGCGCTTCAGGGGCGCGAGGACGGCATCTGGGGCTTGGTCCAGTGGACGGCACGGGCGGCCGAGATGATCGCGGCGAAGGAATATCGCTACCTGTCGCCGGTCATTCTGCACCGGCCCGACTCCGGCGAAATCATGCGCCTCGCGGGCGCAAGCCTTGTCCACAATCCGAACTTTCTTCTCACCGCCTTGAACGCACAGGAAGCCCAAATGCCGCCCGTTCCGACCGCCCCGGCCGCCGCTGATCAGGCAACCCCCTTGGGCCTGTTGCAGGTGATCAAGGACTTCTTCGGCCTGCCCGATACGGCGAGTATGGATCAGGTCCTGGCCGCCCTGAAGTCGGTCAAGGACAAGCTGAACGCCCCGCCCGATCCGGCCAAATACATGCCGGTCGATGCGGTCACGGCGATGATGGCCGAACGCCGGGCAGAGCAGGCACAGGCGCACCAGGGCCGCGCCCAGCTCAAGGTCAATACGGCCTTCAAGGAAGGCTACATCCACGGCGGGATGCGCGACTGGGCCTTGGCCCTGTGCTCGTCCAACGAAGCGGCCTTTGACGACTTTCTGTCCAAGGCCGGGCCGACCTACGGCGGGCTGTTGAAAAGCCATGGTCAGGCCACCGCCGGTGTCCCGCCCACCGCGCCTGCCGCCCACCGCTCCGACACCGCAGACGCCATTTGCACGCAGCTTGGCTTGCCCGTCGGTTCGCTGAAGAAATGAAGATCACGCCGGGGTGCTTCAGACCCGCCCCGGTATGACGGACGTGCCGGGGTGGGACCAGGTGCGAAGAGGCCTCCGGCTGCATTCCTCTCCTGGTTGGCAGTCGGGGGCTTCCCCCGAACTTGAAAGGATGCGCCGTGACGGACCAAGCCGCCAAGACCGAACTTGCCCGCCCCATGCCGCGCCCAACCGCCCAGGTCGCCCGCTATGTGGAAGTGTTGGGGGCAGAGCTTGCCGTCACCTTCCTGATGACCTGCGGCGGGGCAGAACTGAGCCTTGCCGATGATCCGCAAGGCCGTGCCAGTCACGCAGCACTTGTGGGTTATGACAAGGCCAAGGCCCTTGCGGCACAACCGCGCCTGCAAAAGCGCGTGCCCCTCGCCAAACGCTGGCTTGCCGCGATGCTGCAATGGCAAGGCCACTCCACTGCCGCCATCGCCCGCCTGCTCCGCGTCTCAGACGTGTCGGTGCGCCGCTGGCTGAAGGAACGGGCGGAATGACGGAGGGCCGGGCGTCCCCTC
>JAYTQA010000254.1:0-3688 GCA_043746955.1 bacterium
TGATTGGACAAAAAAAGGCCGGGCACACGGCCCGGCCAGGTCCAACAGGGAGGAGCCGTGCCATAACCCCGACACGGCAAGGGGATCACTCTGCAACCGTAGCTGCACATCGTTAAGATAGTGTTATAATTAGGCAAGAATAAGCCCCTGACCTGAATTATTCGTGTTTTTTAGGACGGTGTTACATTTGCGCCCAACCAAACCCGGCTCAGGCGACCAGTTTATAACCACCACTCTCGGTCACCAGAAGGCGGGCATTCGCCGGGTCCAACTCGATTTTCTGGCGCAGACGGTAAATATGCGTCTCCAGCGTATGGGTCGTCACCCCCGCGTTATAGCCCCAGACCTCGTGCAGGAGCACATCGCGCGCCACAACCCCTGATTGCGCCCGATACAGAAACTTGAGGATGTTGGTCTCTTTCTCGGTCAGGCGGATTTTCTTTTCCTTAGGGTCCAGCAGCAGTTTTTGCGCTGGCTTGAACGTGTAGGGGCCCATCTGAAAGATCGCATCTTCCGACTGTTCATGCTGGCGCAACTGCGCCCGGATGCGGGCCAGAAGCACCGGGAATTTGAACGGCTTGGTCACATAATCATTCGCACCGGCATCCAGCCCCAGAATGGTGTCCGCGTCCGAATCATGGCCGGTGAGCATCAGCACCGGGCATTTCACGCCAGCTTTGCGCATCCGCTTGCACAGCTCGCGGCCATCGGTATCGGGCAGGCCCACGTCCAAGATCACCAGATCATAGGCGGCGGCTTTAGCCTTTTCCATGCCCTCGGCCCCGGTGCGGGCTTCAAACACGTCAAAGTCTTCGGTCATCACCAATTGTTCGGACAACGCCTCGCGCAGGTCGTCGTCGTCATCAACCAACAGGATTTTGCGTAGGGTGGACATGGTTTTCTCCATCGCGTGAGGCGTTGGGCAAAAGATGCGCTTGCTTCACCTGACAAACAAGATTTGCAACAATCCTCTCACGTGGACGTGTCGCAGGCTGCGGATATATTTCAATATACAACCATATGGGGAGACACGATGAAACCTTTGGACATGGTTGTGACGCCAACCGGCCTGCGAGTTCTGGGTCGCCGGTTCCCTTGCACGATGGGGCGAGGTGGCATCGTAGCCGCCAAGCGCGAGGGCGACGGCGGAACACCGGCGGGGGTTCACCGGATTGTCGGAATGCTTTACCGGCCTGACCGCATGGCGCGGCCTGCGGATTGGGCCCAGCCCGTTGGCCCCTGTGACCTGTGGTCCGATGACGTCCGCGACCCCGATTACAACCTGATGGTTCGCGCCCCGCATCGGTTTTCGCATGAGGCGTTGCACCGGCCCGATCCGATGTACGATCTGATCCTGATCACCGATTGGAACTGGCCCTTTTCCGTGCCAGGCCGGGGCTCGGCGATTTTCGTCCATCGCTGGCGCAGACCAGGGGCACCCACTGCCGGTTGCGTCGCGCTGGCAGCGGCAGACCTGTGGTGGATAGCCCGGCGTTTGCGTCCCCAAAGCCGGCTGATCATCCCAGGCTGAAGGGCCTTTTCAAAACGCTTTGGCCACCCTAAACTTGGATTCCCAAAGGGAGGGTTCCACCATGGCCAAAACGGCGTCCATCGCGGATGACGACATGTTCGCCTTGCGGCTTGACCGGAGTGCTGCGGACCTGTGGCCGATGCTGGAAGCGATTTATGGCCAGCGTGAAGGCTACGACGGTATTCGCGACCGGCTGTTGGCCGTGTTGCGAAAGGGGTGGGCGGACCGGCCAAAGGATCTCAAAAAACTGGACCTCAAGCGCGATCTGGAACCAGATTGGTTTCAGCGGCCCACGATGGCGGGCTATGTCTTCTACATCGACCGGTTTGCCGGGAACCTGCGCGACGTTTTGGGAAAACTCGATTACCTTGAAGACCTTGGCATCACCTTTGTGCATTTCATGCCCTGTCTGCAACCACGCCCCGGCGATAGTGATGGCGGATATTCGGTGATGGACTACCGAGAGATCAACCCGGTCTATGGCACGATGGCAGATTTTGAAGAGGTCGCAGCCGCCCTTCGTGCCCGTGGGATTTCAGTTTGCATCGACCTGGTTTTGAATCACACCGCCAAAGAACATGCCTGGGCGCAGGCGGCGGCCAAGGGCGATGCGAAATATCAGGACTATTACCTGATGTACGACGACCCCGCGATGCCGCGCCAATATGAAAAGACCCTCGTCGAGATTTTCCCCAACACCGCCCCGGGAAGTTTCACCGAATATCCGCATTTCGGCAAATGGGTCTGGACCACGTTCAACGAACACCAATGGGATCTGAACTGGGCCAACCCGGATGTGTTTCTGGAGATTGCCGAGATCATGCTGTACCTCGCCAATCGCGGTGTTGAGGTGCTGCGTTTGGACGCGGTCGCCTTCATGTGGAAACGGCTTGGCACGCGATGCCAGTCGGAACCCGAAGTGCATATGCTGCTTCAAGCCCTGCGCGCCTGTTGCCGGATCGCCTGCCCCGCGGTTCTGCATCTGGCGGAGGCGATTGTCGGCCCGGCCGAAATGCTGCCCTATCTGGGGCGTGGGCGTCATGACGGGCGCGAGGGCAACCTCGCCTATCACAACAGTCTGATGGTGCAGTATTGGGGCGCTTTGGCCACCCGTGACGCCCGCCTGATGCGGCAGGTGCTGGACACCCACTTCCCCGAACGCGTCACCAATGCGACCTACGCCACCTACATCCGCTGCCATGACGACATCGGCTGGGCCATCACCGATGAGGATGCCGGCGCGTTGCAGATGTCAGGCGGCGCACATCGGAACTTTCTGTCGAACTTCTATGAGGGCAGTTTTCCGGGATCGTTTGCCAAGGGTGAGCTGTTTCAGGTGAACCCGGAGACCGGCGACAAGCGGATTTCCGGCAGCTTTGCATCCCTGGCTGGTCTTGAAAAGGCGCTGGCAGAAAATGACGCCGTGGCCACCGCGCTGGCGGTGCAGCGGATTCTTCTGGGCCATGCGCTGATCGCCTCCTTCGGCGGTATCCCATTGATTTATATGGGGGATGAACTGGCGGCACAAAACGACTATGGCTATCACACCGTGCCCGAACATGCGCATGACAGCCGCTGGGTGCATCGGCCGATGATGGATTGGCACCTCGCCCACTTTCGCCATTCGGATGACAGTGCTGCGGGTCAGGTGTTTCGCGGCACCAAACACATTCTGGCGCGCCGCAAGGTGACCGAAGCTATTCACGCCGGCCATCCGGTCAAGATCATTGACCCCGGCCACTACGGGTTGTTTGCCTTTGCGCGGCTTGCCCCGACCGGCGTGATGTTGGGCCTGTTCAACATGACCGAACATTGGCAGGCCCTGCCCGAAAGTCTGGCGCGCAGCCACGGCGTCACCCACATGCACGACGCGTTGTCCAACCATGCGGTGACAGCCCATGACGGCAGAATCGCCCTGCCGCCCTATGCGCGGGTTTGGCTGACCTGACGGCGCGCCCCCCTGACGGGCTTTTCGGCACGACTCGCCCGTCAGACACGCCCCTCCTAATCGTAATTGCGTGCGCCGAAAATCGCAGAGCCGACCCGGATATGGGTCGCGCCCATGGCCACCGCCAGCTCGAAATCGCCGCTCATCCCGATCGACAGGCCGGTCAGGCCGTTGCGTGCGGCCATTTCGGCCAGCATGCGGAAATGCGG
>JAYTQA010000255.1:0-3683 GCA_043746955.1 bacterium
AGCGGAAGCGGAAGGCGGGCGGCAGGCCGACGTCGATCAGGGCTTGCTCGATCCTGGCGTCGGTGCCGGGGATGCCATGGATGGCGAGCGGTTCGGACAGGACCCGGTCGATGGTGTGGCGGGGGTGCAGCGAGGCATAGGGGGTCTTGAAACACCATCTGGATTTGGCGGGCAAAGCCGGGGCCGCGCGGGGTGGCCAGGGGTTTGCCGTCGAGGCGAATCTGGCCAGAGGTTATTGGGGCCAGGCCGCAGATGGCGCGCAGGATGGTGGATTTGCCGGAGCCGCTTTCGCCGACCAGGCCGAAAGATTCTCGGGCGTTCACGGTGAGCGAGACGTTTTCCACGGCGCGGACGGTGCGGCTGGAGGTGTGGCCAGAGGTGAGGAAGGTGACGGAGAGGTTGTCAATTTCTATGAGGGGCATGTTAGGGAAGCCTCTCGGTGAAGCGGCAGGGGGGTGGCGCAGGTGCGGCCAGCGTTAGGGAATGTGACGGAGTGGCTGGCGATTTCTATCCGCATCAGCGCGCGCCAGCTTCGTTGCGGTCCAGGCTGGCACGGTTGCCGCCAAATCGGACCAGCGGTGTGGCAGGTGGCGGAGGCGGGGCAATTTCGATCAGCATCAGCGGGCCCAATCGGCGTTGCGGTCCAAGGCGGGCAGGGGGCCCCTTCGGCCGCCGATCCTTGGCAGGCAGTTCAGCAGGCCCTGGGTGTAGGGGTGTTTGGCGTGGAGCAGGTCGCGGGCGGCCAGTTCCTCGACCACGCGGCCTTGGTACATCACCAGCACACGGTCGCAGAACCGGGCGACGAGGCGCAGGTCGTGGGAGATGAAGATCAGGCCCATACCACGGGTTTTCACCAGGTTGTCGAGGATCGACAGGACCTCGGCTTGCACGGTCACATCCAGCGCCGAAGTGGGCTCGTCTGCGATCAGCAGGTCGGGGTCGGGGATCAGCATCATCGCGATCATCACGCGCTGGCCCATGCCGCCGGAAAGCTCGTGGGGGTAGGCCTCCATCACGCGGTCGGGGTCGCGGATCTGGACGGCAGCCAGGGCCGCGAGGGCCTTGGCGTGGGCCTCACCTTTGGAAGCGTGGTCGCGCTGGCGCAGGCCTTCCATCAGCTGCGCGCCAACCTTCATCACCGGGTTGAGCGAGAATTTGGGGTCTTGCATGACCATGGCGATCCGGCGGCCCCGCAGCGCGCGCATTTCGGTCTCATCGGCGTGCAGCAGGTCGTGGCCGTCAAAGGTCATGGCGTCGGCCTCGATCCGTCCGGGCGGGCGGATCAGACGGAGGACCGCGCGTCCGGTCATGGTTTTGCCGGAGCCGGATTCTCCGACGATGCCCAGGCGTTCGCGGTCAAGCTCGAAGGAGACCCCCCGGACCGCCGCCACCGGGCCGGTTTCGGTGTCGAAGGTGACGCGGAGGTTGCGGACCGACAGGAGGCTCATTTGGAAGCACTTCTGGGGTCAAGCACGTCGCGCAGGCCGTCGCCCAGGAGGTTGAAGCCAAGCGAGACGATGAAGATGGCGAGGCCGGGCATGGTGGCGACCCACCATTGTTCGAACAGGAACTTGCGGCCCGCCGAGATCATCAGGCCCCATTCGGGCAACGGCGGTTGGACGCCTAAGCCCAAGAAGCCCAAGCCCGCTGCGGTCAGGATCACGCCGGCCATGTCGAGGGTGACCCGGATGATCACCGAGGGCAGGCACATCGGCATGACGTGGCCCCAGATCAGGCGGGCGGCGGAGGCGCCTTGCAGGCGGGTGGCGGCGATGTAGTCGGAGTTGCGGACCGTCAGGGTTTCGGCGCGGGCGACCCTTGCGTAGGGGGGCCAGCTTGTCAGGGCGATCGCGAGGACGGCGTTTTCCATGCCGGGGCCCAAAACGGCGACCAAGGCGAGCGCGAGGATCAGTTTGGGGAAGGCAAGGAAGATGTCGGTGATCCGCATCAGCACGCTATCGACCCAGCCGCCGAAATAGCCAGCGACGGTGCCGATGATCAGGCCGACGAGGGGGGCAGTCAGGATCACCAAGAGCACAATGTAGAGCGTGATGCGGGAGCCGAACAGGATGCGGCTCCAGATATCGCGGCCAAAATCATCGGTGCCCATCCAGTGCCCGGGGCTGAACGGCGGTTGCAGGCGGGTGCCGAGCGATTGGGCGATCGGATCGTAGGGGGCGAGCAGGGGGGCGAAGATCGACATGAAGATGAGCGCCAGCGAAATGAAAAGCCCGATCATCGCCAACGGGTTGCGGCGGAAGCGCAGCCACGACAGCCAGGCTTGCGCTGCCCGCGATTGCAGGCGCGACCTCGGGTTGGGTTCAAGAAGCCAGGTGGTGAGGGTGCTCATCTGGCCCTCGGATCGGCGCGGCGGAAGCGCAGCCACGACAGCCAGGCTTGCGCCGCCCGCGATTGCAGGCGCGACCTCGGGTTGGGGTCCAGAAGCCAGGTGGTGCGGGTGCTCATCTCGCCCTCGGATCGGCGAGACGGTAGAGGAAGTCAGAGAACATGTTGATGCCGATATAGACCGCGCCGACCACAATGGTGCCGCCCAGAACGGCGGGCATGTCGTTGACCAGCAGCGCGTCGGTGATGTAGCGGCCAAGGCCGGGCCAGGCGAAGATGGTTTCGGTCAGCACGGCCCCCTCCAGCAGGAAGGCGTAGCTGAGGGCCACCACGGTGATCAGCGGCACCGCCACGTTGCGCATCGCGTGGACCCAGATCACCCGGCGTTCGGGCATGCCTTTGACGCGGGCGGTGGTGATGTATTCCTGCCCCAACTCGTTCATCATAAAACTGCGGGTCATCCGGGAAATATAGGCCATCGACAGGTAACCCAAGATCGAGGCGGGCAGGATGATGTGGCTGACCGCGTTCCTGAACATGTCCCACTCACCCGCAAGTGCCGTGTCGATCAGGATCATATGGGTGTAGGGCGTGACTTTCAGGTCGAGCAGCATGCTGTACATGGAATCGAGGCGGCCCGGCCCGCCGACCCAGCCAAGGTGGCCGTAAAACAGCAAAAGTCCCATCAGGCCCAGCCAGAACACCGGCATCGAATAGCCCATCAGCCCGATCAGCCGTACGATCTGATCGCGCAGCGAGCCGGGTTTGGTGGCGGCCAATACGCCTGCCGGGATGCCGAACAAGACGCCTATGAGGGTGCCGAGGGTCGAAAGTTCCAGTGTGGCGGGGAAATAGCGGGCAATCTCGGTCAGGACCGGGTCACGGCTTTTGATCGAAACGCCCAGGTCGCCGTGGAAGACGTTGTTCACATAAATGGCGAATTGCAGCCACATCGGGTCATCCAGACCCAGCTTGGCATGCAGGGCGGCGATCTGTTCGGCACTGGCGCGTTCACCTAAAATCGCCATAACCGGGTCAATCGGCACCACGCGGGCGATGATGAAGGTGACGGCCAACAGGCCCAAGAAGGTGATGAACAGCGAAAACAGCGTGCTCGCAGTCTGCTTGAGGAAGCGGACGGCTGCGGGACTGTGGCTTGGGGTGTCGGACAGATCGGCCATGGGGGAGGCGCGCGCCGCAAACCAGCAGCGCGCGCGGTTTCTTACTTGGTAGCCAGCCAGTAGGCAGCCGCATCGATCGCGCCACCGGTGTAGAAGCCCTTCACGCCCGAACGCAGCCCGGTTTCGCGGGCCTTCTGGAACATCAGGATGAACGGC
>JAYTQA010000256.1:0-22923 GCA_043746955.1 bacterium
AGACGGTCAGGCCCGCGAACAGCAGCACGCCAATCACCGAGATGGCGAATTGCAGGGCGGAAGAGGCGAGGAAGATGTTGACCACCATCGCCACCAGAATGCCGACCAGACCCATCATCAGGAACGAGCCCATGCCGGACAGGTTGCGCTTGGTGGTGTAGCCGTAAATGCTCAGCCCCGCGAAGGCCGCCGCAGTCGACAGGAAGGTCGTGCCAATCGAGGTGCCGGTGTAGACCGCGAAGATGAACGACAGCGACAGGCCCATCGCCGCCGCGTAGACGTAGAAGAACAACTGGGCTGCCCCAACCGACAGGCGCGGCAGGACTGCCCCAAACGCCATCACCATGATCACCGGCAGGAAGGTCACGATCCAGCCGAAGATGTTCAGATGGAAGGTCACCGGGTTGATGAACGCCTGCAGCAGGGCCGGAGTGGTGCCCACGGCCCAACTGACCGCAGCCGTCACCAGCATGCCCACGGACATGGTGCCGTAGACCTTGGTCATATGCGCGCGCAGGCCTTCGTCGATGGCTAGGCCGGCGGTGGCACCGTAGGTTTTCGTCTGAAAGTCAGCCATTCAAGCCTCCGTTGTCTGACGGGCCGGGATCAACCGGCCTCTGCCTGACGAATATCGGCATTGCGGCGCCGTAGTTCAAGGATTTCATCGGGGTTGCAACGAAATGTCAAGACTCTGTGCCCTTAATCGCGATTGAGCCAGCCCGGCGGCGCGTCCCAGACCGGGCGGGTCGCCTCGTGCCGCGCCTGTTCGGGCGTCAGACCGATGTCGGCGAGCATATGCGGGTCCAGCGCGGCAAGGCGTTGACGCGACTGACGCAGGTGCAGCCTGCGCCGGATAGCCGTTGCCAGCCGGTTGAACAGCGGGCGGGGGATGTTGCGAGGGACGGTATAGCCGCGCGACATGGCTCGGGCTTTCATAAGGGTTTGTGATGATTCTGAAGGTGGCATCATCGGACTTGATCCTTGTCGCATAGTCTGGCACAAAACTGAAATGAATGATTGTGACCATAAGCATCAGGATTTGTGATATGCCGCGCAACCTCGACCTGACGGCCCTGCGTTCGTTTGTGGCCATCGCCGATGCGGGCGGGGTGACGCGGGCGGCAGGATTCCTGAACCTGACGCAATCGGCGGTCTCGATGCAGATCCGGCGGCTGGAAGACAGCCTGGGCGTCAGCCTGCTCGACCGGTCCGCCCGCAAGGTGCAGCCCACCGTGGCGGGGGAACATCTGCTCAGCTATGCCCGCCGGATGCTGGCCTTGAATGATGAGGTCCACGGCCTGCTGACCCGCGCACAGTACGAGGGGGAGCTGACCCTTGGTGTCCCGCATGACATTGTCTACCCGGCGATCCCGCAGGTCCTGCAGCGGTTTGCGATGGAGTTCCCCAAGGTGAAGGTGCGACTTCTGTCGTCGTTCACCCGCATGCTGAAAGACCAGTTTGCGCGTGGCGAATGTGACCTGATCGTCACCACCGAAGACAGCGTCGATGCGGGGGGTGAGACGCTGACCGAACTGCAACTGACCTGGGTTGGGGCCCCGGATGGCCAGGCGTGGCGGCAGCGGCCGTTGCCGCTCGCCTACGAACAACGCTGCATTTTCAGGCAAGGGGTTCAGGAGCGGCTGGATGCCGCCGGGGTGGCTTGGGTGTTGGCGGTCGACAGTGACAACACCCGCACGATCGAGGCGACGGTCAGCGCCGACCTTGCGGTGCACACGGTCTTGGAGGGGTCAGAGCCACGCCATGTCGAACGGATCAACCACGGCGGCGCTTTGCCTGACCTCGCCCGGATGAAGGTTAATCTCTACGCAGCGCAAGCCGTGCACGGCCCGGCGATTGACGCTTTGGCGCAACTGATCCGGCAGGCCTATGCCGGAAAGCCGCAAAAGTCGGTCACCGCAGACCGCGCTGACAGATTGGAGCAAGTCTAGTCCGCGAAATTTGCCCACTCGTATAAGTTGTGTGGAGAAGGGCCTGAACGCTGGTGCGCCGAACCTCAGATCGAAGGGCAGATGTGGTAAAAAAGGTGTCAGGTTGGCACCTCGCCGGGTATAAAAGGTCGAATCACTAGTGTTTTTGCGTTTTGCAAAGAAATCCGCCCCATATCTCCCTATTTTGCAATGCAAAACGCTAAACTCGCTTAGGGAGAGTGTTTGGCCAAGAAAAACCGTCAGCGGCGATTTAGACAGGCTAGCGTTGAATTCTTGTTCGTCTGAATAATTGTTACTGGTGAAAAGGATAGGTTCTTTGCGGGGTAACCGGTGCCGAAGGAAAATTTTCAGATGACCGCCCGGTTTGGCACGTTTCTTGCTTGTATCTTGGTGGGGACGGTAACACGTGTTAGGAGATTGCGATGAAGCACCCGGTTGATGCCCATGTCGGTAAACGTATTCGCCATCGGCGCTGGATGGTGGGCATGACCCAGCAGCAGCTGGCGGAAAAGGTTGGAATTAAGTTCCAGCAGGTCCAGAAATATGAAACCGGGATGAACCGGGTGTCGGCCTCGCGGCTGTGGGATATTGCCGAAACTTTGGGCGTGGCGATTAGTTTCTTTTTTGAAGGCCTGGCAGGCGGTGAGACGGCTTTGTCCCCTGACCTGATGGGCGACAAAGAGGCTGCCGAACTGGTGCGGTCCTACTATGCGATTCCGGAGGCGCAGCGCCGGCGGCTGTTCGATCTGGCCCGGGTTTTGTCCGAGGCCGCTTGACCTGATGCCGTGCCGCCTATAGCCGCCAAGGGGTAACTTGGGGGATGTTGTGATGGCGCGGATCAGAGCCGACCTTGCTGCAGATTTGATCGCAGAATTGATCGATGTGGCAGATGCGCTGGCCGATGCGGCGCGGGTGGCCACGTTGTTACATTTCAGGGCCGAAGGTTTGTCGGCGGACACTAAGGAAACCGACCGTTTTGATCCGGTGACCGTGGCCGATCGGCTGTCCGAAACCCGGATGCGGGCGATTTTGGCGCGGCGCCGCCCGCAGGATGGCATTCTGGGCGAGGAATTCGGCGTTAAACCCGGAACCTCGGGCCTGACCTGGGTGCTTGATCCGATTGACGGCACCCGCAGCTATCTGTCCGGGACACCGACCTGGGGTGTTTTGATCGCGGTGTCGGATGAAAATGGCCCGATTTATGGCCTGATCGACCAACCTTATATTGGCGAACGGTTTTCTGGCGGTTTTGGCCGGGCTGAGGTCAAGGGTCCAATGGGCCGCCGCACCCTCAAAACCCGCGCGCCGCGCCCCTTGGCGGAAGCCATCTTGTTCACGACCTTCCCCGAGGTTGGTACGCCGCAGGATTGTGCCGCCTTCAACTGCGTCAAGGCGCAGGCCCGGCTGACCCGCTATGGCTGCGACTGCTACGCCTATGCGCTGATCGCGGCCGGACAAATAGATCTGGTGATCGAGGCCGGGCTTTTGGCCTATGACGTGCAAGGCCCGATTGCGGTGATTGAGGCGGCTGGCGGCATCGTTACCGACTGGCAAGGCAACCCCTGTCCCGATGGGGGCCGGGTTCTGGCTGCGGCGAACCTCACGATTCATGCCGAGGCGCTGGCTGTGTTGAACGCCTAAAATCTGTGGCATTTGGTGCAGTTAGGGCTTGATTGACCCGGGCTGGCCCGGCAGGCTTGCGGGGCGCGAGTCCTTTCCCCTTCCGTCGCGCAACGGACCCACACCGAAGGGGGGTGCATGGGTTCGACATGTCTGAAATCTTGATCCGCAATGCCGATGTGATCGTCACAATGGACGCAACCCGGCGCGAATTGAACGGCGCTGACCTGTTGCTGCGGGGCGGGGTGATTGCCGCCGTGGGCCATGGGCTTCGCACGGCCGGCCGCGTGGTGAATGCCAAGGGTTGTGTGGTGACGCCGGGCCTGGTGAACACCCACCACCACCTGTTCCAGACCCTGACCCGTGCCGTGCCCGGCGGTCAGGATGCCCTGCTGTTCGGCTGGCTTAAGGCACTCTATCCGATCTGGGCGCGGTTCGGGCCGGAGGAGATGTTTGTGTCGGCGCAGACCGGGCTTGCCGAACTGGCGCTGTCGGGCTGTACCATGACCTCCGACCATATGTACTTGTTTCCAAACGGTTCTCGGCTGGATGACACGATTGCGGCGGCGGCCGAAGTGGGTCTGCGGTTTCACCCGACCCGGGGCGCGATGACCATCGGCGCAAGTGCTGGCGGACTGCCTCCCGATACGCTGGTGGAGCCTGAGGCGGCGATCCTCGCCGACATGATCCGCGTGGTGGATGCCCACCACAATCCGGCCGAAGGTGCCATGCTGCGGGTCGGGCTTGCGCCGTGTTCGCCGTTTTCGGTCAGCCGCGATCTGATGCGTGAGACAGCGCTTTTGGCGCGCGACAAGCGGGTGATGCTGCACACCCATCTGGCCGAAAATGACGAGGATATCGCCTATTCCCAAGCCAAATTCGGCTGCCGTCCGGGGCAATATGCCGAGGATTTGGGCTGGACCGGTGATGATGTCTGGCATGCGCATTGCGTCAAGCTCGACCCCGCCGAAATTGCCCTGTTTGCCCGCAGTCTGACCGGGGTTGCCCATTGCCCGTGCTCGAATTGCCGGCTTGGCTCGGGGATTGCGCCGGTGCGGGCGATGCGCGATGCCGGGGTGAAAGTCGGGCTTGGCGTCGATGGATCGGCCAGCAATGACGCCGGAAATCTGCTGGCAGAGGCGCGGATTGCGATGCTGTTACAAAGGGTTAGCCGTGGCGCTGCTGCGATGAGCGCGCGGGAGGCGTTGGAGCTTGCCACCCTTGGCGGGGCGCGGGTTTTGGGGCGTGGCGATTGCGGTGCGCTGGCGGTTGGCAAGCGGGCCGATCTGGCGGTCTGGGATGTGTCGGGCGTGGCAAGTGCCGGGTCGTGGGATCCGGCGGCGCTGGTGTTGGCGGGGCCTACCCGCGTGCGCGATCTTTTTGTTGAGGGTCGTCAAGTGGTTGGCGACGGCCGGATGCTGACCATCGACCTGCCCCGCGTGGTGGAGCGGCAAAACCATCTGGCCCGCCGCCTTCGGCCATGATAGGTCGCCGCCATGGCCCATAATTACGACGGACAACGCCGCGAGACCTTCAATACCTTTCGGGACATGCCTAAGGGCATGAAAAAGCTGCCCGAACGGGCCGAGGTCGATTTCCTGTTCTATCCCGAAGAACACGACGCCAATTATCCCGCCGTGATGAAAGCGCTTGCCGCCAAGGGCTTTCGCTGTGCGCGCGACGAGGAGTTGGTGGTGGCGACGGTCGGCCCGATCCCGGTTACGGCGGACGCGATCTGGACCCATGAGCGGGTTGCGACCGAGGTGGCGCTGGCTTTCGACTTTTATCCGGACGGCTGGGATTTGGGGTTGGACGGCTGAGATTTGAGTGAGGCCGGACTTCTGGGCTAAGTGCTTGCGGGCGCTGGGTTAATCTGGACAAATTCGGCGGATTGGCGGTCTTTTTGCTGTCTTTTGTCGGTCTTTCTTCTGTCTCTACGCGCGGGGAGAAACCGCGTTGTTAACTATGTTTGAGGAATCGCGGGGGGCCTGGTTGAGACTTTACATGAAGAACCTCTGGTAACTATCGGAAATTGTTCGTATTTGCGAAAATGGAGCGCGAGGTCGTCTTACCCGACCTGCGCTACTTGCCCGCCGATCCACACCGCCTCGACCGCCCGGTCATCGCCCAGCATGATGGTCGGGAAAATCGCCTGCCAGATGTCGCTTGCCCGCCGGGTCGCCTGTTCGATGGCCGGGGTTGAGGCGAGATTGATCACCACCAGATCGGCCTCCCGCCCGACCGCGATATTGCCGATCTGATGCTCGGACCGCAGCGCACGTGCGGAGCCGATGGTCGCCAGCCACCACAGTTGCGATGGGTGCAAAGCCTGATGGCGCAGTTGGGCCACCTCATAGGCCGCAGCCATCGTCCGCAGCATGGAAAACGACGATCCGCCGCCGGTATCGGTCGCCAGCCCGACCCGCAAATGCCGCGCAAGGCCGATGTCAAACAGGCCAGAGCCGATGAACGTGTTGGAGGTCGGGCAATGCACCAGGCTCGCCCCGGCCTCGATCAGGCGGGATTTCTCGCGCTTGGTCAGGTGGAGGGCATGACCGTAGACGGCACCCTCGCGCAGCAGGCCCTGGGCCTCGTAACTGTCCAGATAGTCGCGCGATTGGGGGAACAGGGCCTTGACCCAAGCGATCTCGTCGGGTTGCTCGGCGAGGTGGGTCTGCATCAGACAATCGGGATATTCGCGCCACAAAGCCCCCAAGGCGGCCAGTTGTTCGGGGGTCGAGGTCGGCGAAAACCGGGGGCTGATCACATAAGCCAGACGGCCCGCGCCATGCCACTTTTGCAACAGGCGTTTGCTGTCGTCATAAGCACTTTGGGCGGTGTCCAGCAGACCATCCGGCGCGTTGCGGTCCATGCAGGTTTTGCCGGCATATGCCCGCAATCCCCGGGACTTGGCCGCCTCAAAGAACGCATCGACCGAGGTCGGATGGCTGGTGGCATAAGAGCACATCGAGGTGGTGCCATGGGCCAGCGCGAGGTCGAAATAGCGGTTCGCCACTTCCACCGCATAGGCGGGATCGGCAAAGCGGATTTCTTCGGGGAAGGTGTAGAGGTTCAGCCAGTCGATCAGCCGTTTGCCCCAACTGGCGATGATGGCGGTCTGGGGGTAGTGCACATGGGCGTCAATAAAGCCGGCCGAAATCAGCGACTTGCCGTAGTCGGTCACTTTGGCCAATGGGTGAGCGGCCCGCAAAGCGGCCTTGGTCCCGACCGCCCGGATCAAGCCGCCCTCGACCAGCACGGCTTCGGACAGGCGGGCGGCGGCGATATTTTCAAACGGGTCGCCGGTATAGGACAGCACTTGCCCCAAGAGCAGATCGGCCATGGATCACCTCAATTTTAGGCCACCCTAAAGGGTTATGCGGCGAAGGTAAATTTCGCATCGCCTCTGTTTTGCACAATCGCCTTTCGATAAGGTTGCGGCAATCATCGGGGGTGCGATGGCTGATATTCTGGCTAAGGTAGCAGATTGGCAACCGGCGACAGGTCACCGATTGCCCCACCTGCGAGGAATCTGACATGAGCGAAATCAAGGCCTTGGCGCGGAAGCTGGCGTTTGGGGTGCGCAAGGTGGCGTTCGAGGCAGGGCAGGGGCAGGCGGCGGAATTGCTGGCCGATCTGCTGGCCGATCACGCGGGCAAAACCCTGTCGGGCTATATGCCGATGCGGACCGAGATTGACCCGTTGCCCGCGATGGCCGCTCACCCCGGGCCGGTCGGGGTGCCGGTGATCATCGCCAAGGCCACGCCCTTGCGGTTTCGCGAATGGGGGCCGGGGGTGGCGATGGTGGCGGGCGAGTTTGGCGCGCGCGTCCCGGCGGAGGGGGCCTGGGTCGAGCCGCAGGTGCTGATCGTGCCCTTGCTGGCGTTTGATGCGCGCGGCTACCGCTTGGGCTATGGCGGCGGGTTTTATGACCGGACTTTGGCGGGGTTGCGGGCGCGGCATGAGACACTGGCGATTGGTTTTGCCTTTTCCGATCAAGAGGTGGGCGAGGTGCCGATTGACGGCTTTGACCAGAGGCTGGATGCGGTGGTGACGGAAAAGGGGGTGCGATGGTTCGGTTGATCTGGGTTTTGGCGCTGCTGGCCGGGCCGGCGGCGGCGGGGTGTTTTGGGCCGCCGATGCCGAAAAAGCTGCATTATGACAGTGGTCGGACCGTCGAAATCCTTGGCCATACCGGGCAGGATTTGACGGTTCGGTTGATCTTGCCCAACGGCAGCCCGGATGTGTCCACGGTGCGGGCTGGGCTTTTCACGCTCAACGACAGCAACAACGGCACGACGTTTGCGTATGAATGGCAATCTGACCTGCCGGATGTCCGGGATCTGCGGCCCGGACAGGATTTGCATTTTGCGGCGGATATGGTGGTGGAACATGCCCACCGCGACTTTTTCAAGATGGAAATCAAGGTGTTGCGGACCGATCATCTGACGGTTGCCGGCTGTGATTACCCGGTGATTGTTGTCGAACGGACCGACACGCGGGGCGGCAAGGTCGCGGCCACGCTGGTCTTGTGGATTTCGACCAGCCTGCGCATGCCGTTGCGCAACGAGACGACGCAGGCCGGTGTGACCCAGGTTTTCAACGTGGTGACGATGGAATAGTTACCGGGCGATATTTTCCTCGCGCACGAACATGTTGTTCCAGGCGCGGTCGATCAGGTTGGGGCTCATCTGATAGGGCAGGCCCTCAAATTCGCAGATTGCGATCATCTGGTCGATCAGGAACACCGGGTGGTAGTTAGCGAAGTTGTTGGCGATGGTCGGGTATTTCACCTTGAGCAGATGCAGCAAAGTCGCCTCATCCAGCGGGACTTTCTTTTTCCGCGCGACCATCGCGAAGATTTTCAGGAAGTTGTCCTGATCGGGCCCGTCGATCTTGATCTTGAAGAAAATCCGCCGCAGGGCAGCGCCGTCAAAGATTTCGTTCGGGTGGAAGTTGGTCGAGAAAATCACCAGCGTGTCAAACGGCACGGTGAACTTCTCACCCGATTGCAGGGAAAGAATGTCGCGGTTTTCCTCCAAGGGCACGATCCAGCGGTTGACCAGCTTTTGCGGCGGTTCGGATTGGCGGCCAAGGTCGTCGACGATGAAAATCCCGCCCGAGGATTTCAACTGCAACGGGGCCTGATAGGTGCGGGCGACCGGATTATACTTCAAATCCAGCATATCCAGCGTCAACTCACCGCCGGTCACCACCGAGGGCCGTTCGCAATAGACATAACGCCCGTCAAAACGGTTGCCGGAGCGGCGCAAGGCGGTCGGGTCGTCCAGCATCTCCTCGGCCTTGGAATGCACGATCGGGTCATAGACGGTGATCACCTGGCCGGAGTATTCGATGGCGCGGGGGATGTAGATCTTGTCGCCCAAAGCGGCGCGGATGCCGTTGGAAATGCTCGACTTGCCGTTGCCGGGCGGGCCGTACATCAGGATCGACCGGCCAGAGGTCACGGCGGGGCCAAGGTTGTCGATCAGGTCGGGCGGCAGGATCAGATGGCCCATGCCCATCATCAACTCGCTTCGGGTGATCTTCATGTTGCGGACCGACTGGCGCTTCATCTGCTCGCCGTAGGCGGCCAAAGGCACCGGCATCGCGCCGTAGTATTCCGACTGGCTCAGCGCGTCCAAGGCGCGAGATTTGCCAGCGTCGGTCAACTGGTAGCCCATTTCGTTGCCGGAGGTGGCGTGCAGCGTGCCGGTCGCTTCCAACAGGCGTTGCACCCGGGCGGCGTCGATCAGTTCCTGGGTCAGTTGCACCGGCAGGCAGATCACGCGGGAGAGCACCGACACCAGATCAATGTTCATCCGAAACATGGTTTTGAGCAAAATGTCCCGCAGCATCACCGGCGACAGGCCAACCTCGATCAGGGTTCTGGGCTGGCTGGGGGCCAAAACGCCGGGCGGCGACACTTGAATGTTCATCAGACCTGACCTCGCGTTGGGCCCGATGCTACAGGCCGTGTCTTGAGATCAGATGAACCTGAAAAGGGGCGAAATTGGCGCGGCCAGAAGGTAGAAGTTCAGCATTCCGGCCAAAGCGAGGCCCATCGGGAACTTTTTATGGGTCCAGCTTTGCCAATCGGGGGTGGCGGCGCGCATCGCTGGCACGGCGCGCATCAATCGGTGGGCGGCAAACGCGGCGAGAAGGCAGCCCGCGAGCAGGGCCATCACCATCCGGTAATCGGCCATCACGAAGAATGGTGCCATGGCGGCGCCGAATTTGCTGTCGCCAGCCCCCATCAGGCCGGCGGCATTGGCAATGAACAGCACGACAAGGGCCGCGACGCCGACGCCGATGCCCCACAGCCATGCCATGATGGGCAGGGTCAGCAGGCCGACGATCAGATAAACTGCCACCAAAGCCATGACGGCTTTGTTGGGGATTTTCATGAATTTCATGTCGTTCCAGGCAACCCAAATGCCGATGAACAGGGTGAACGGCAGAAAGGCCAGCGACGGCAGCAGTGGCAGCATCAACCCCCCAACGCGGCAAGGCTGCGGGCAGCCTCTTGGAAATAGGTCGGCGAGACGTCAATCGCATCTTGCAGCAGGCGTTTGCCAGTGGCGGTGTCGCCTTGTTTGATGGCGGCGAGCGCTGCGGTATAGGTCAGGTGGGCGCGTTCATCCTGCGTCATGTTGACCACCGGCAGGTCATATTTATGCTGGGCGGCCCGGGCGAGGACGAGGTTGTTCTTGGCGGTGAACATGGTGGGATCATAGGTCAGCGCCTGAACGAACAGCTTTTCGGCCCCCGGACCATCGCCCCGCGTCAGTTTGGAGAAGCCCCAGTTGTTCAGGACGCCCTGCGGCTTGGTCGTCATGCCAGCGGCAATCGAATAAAAGCTGTCGGCCTTTTTCCAGTCCTTCTTGCTGTCGGCCACCATCGCCTCCAGCCGGTAGCGTTCATAGCTTTCGACGTTGGGCGGGATCGCGTTCAGCGTGGTTTCCGCCTTGGCCCATTCGTTCGAGCGGATCAGCACATCGGCCAGCGCCAGACGGTCGTCATTATTGGCATCGGGTGAGGCGATGATGCCGGTCAGCACGGCGGCGGCTTCGGTGTAAAGCCCGGCGCGCGCTTCGGATTTGGCCAAGTTGCGCTTCAGTTGCACCTTGTCCGGGGTCACCGCCAGCGCATTCTTGAAATAGGTCACCGCCTCGGTCGGGTCGGCCACGGTCAGCATGATGTCGCTGAGGTTGGTCTGATCCACGGCTTGGGCTTCGGCGACGGCGCGGTCCGCTTGGGTGCGCGACACGCCATGTTCGCACGCGGTCAGGGCCACCGTGCCCAACAGGCACAGGGCGACGAATTTGGGGTGGCGCATTTTGCGTCCTTTTTGCTGCTCGAACCAAAAACAGCCCGGCCCGCCCCGTTAGAGCTGCGACAGAAGAACGTAATCCCCCTGACCGCGGCGCACGAGGTTGAACCTTGGCGCATCCTTGGCAACCGGATCAGAATACACCGAGTTTTGGGTTTGGGCGATAGCCAAGCGCAAATTCTGGCGGATTTCATCCGAATTGCCACTGTCGAGTTCGAAGGCGGTCTGGAACACGGCACGCGCCTCGCCGAATTTGTTGCGCTCCATCAAAACCACGCCCAAGTTGTTGATCGCGGGCACAAAGGTCGGATCGGCTTCGACCGCGCGGCGCAGAATCTGCTCGGCCTGATTGAGCCGGCCGAGCTTCAGATCGGCGCTGCCGACCGCCGACAGCACGTCGGCATTCAGGCCATGTTGGGCTGCGGCGCGGTAATAGGCGTTCAGCGCCAGTTCGTATTCGCCCGCAGCCATCAGACGGTGGCCGACCTCTAAGCCGTCCACGCTTCGGCCATTGGCATTAACGGCGGGCGGGGTGGAGCCGGTCGAGGACAACTCACCCCCGCATCCCGCGAGAAGGCCCAGAAGCAAAAGGGGTAGTGCGCGCCGCAGAGCCTCACCTATTGATTGGCCTTGGGGGGCGCCAGTGACTTAGCCTTTCCCCATCGACAGAACTTTCGTGATGCCCATCACCGAAGGTCCGATCAGGATGATCATCAGCGGCGGCACCGTGAACAGCATTGTGCCAAGGGTCAGCTTGGTCGGCAAGGTGTTCGCCTTCTCTTCGGCCCTCATCACGCGCTTGTCACGCATTTCTGCCGAATAAACCCGAAGCGCCTCGGCGATCGAGGTACCGTAGGTGGCCGATTGCACCAAAGTTGTCACAAAAGACGATACGTCCGGCACGTCCACCCGTTCGGACATGTCGCGCAAGACCTGGACCCGTTCCTTGCCGGCCTTGACCTCGTGGCTGACCATTTCCAATTCGTCGGCCAAGGCGGGATAGCCGGCGCGGGTTTCCCTGGCCATCCGGTTGATCGACTGGTCGAGCGACTGGCCGGCCTCCACGCAGACCAGCATCAGGTCCAGCGCATCGGGAAAGCCTTCGATGATCTGTTGCTTGCGGGACTGCAAGCGGCGCTGCACCCAGTATTGCGGCAGATAATAACCACAAGCGCCGGGGATCACGGTTGCCAGCAGCTTGAACTGGGTCGACACATCTTTGTGCTGCGAGATCATCAAGGTATAAACCAGACCCAGCACCAAGAGCCCGATCCCCAGCGCGAACTGGGCAAAGTGGAACATCCGCACCGCATTCGGATTGGAATAGCCAGCCCGCAACATCTTGAGCCGCGATGCGGTCATCTGTTCGGCGTCCTGCGGCTCCAGAAAGTTGGCAAACTTCTCCAGCTTGTCGACCTTGTCGGCCCGGCGCAGGCCCTGATCTTTGCTTTTTGCGGTGCTACCCCCCCGCGTCGCACGCAGCTTGTCAAACGGCTCCGGCCGTTTTTTGAGCATCGAAGGCAGCACCGCCAGGATCAGCAGCATCCCCAACAGGCCGACCGCGTAAAAGGCTCCGAGCGGGCCAAAATGGGCCACCAGCAGGTTATTCAGGTTGGAAAGCGCATCCATCAGCCTAGACCTTGATGTTGACCATGATTTTCATGAAGACGATGTTGACCACCAAGAACGCGCCCACGATCAGACTGGCCGGAATGAACACAGCGGTCTTTTTCACGTCGTCGTAATAATGCGGCTCGATCACATTGATCATGACCAGCGCGACGATCGGGAAGGCGGACAGGAACATGCCCGACCATTTCGCCTCGGCGGTGATCGCCTTGACCCGGCGGAACAATTTGAAACGGGCGCGGATCACCTTGGCCAGACCGTCGAGAATCTCCGCGAGGTTACCGCCCGACTGTTGTTGAATCGTCACGGCCACGGCCAGGAAACGCAAATCCTGACTGTCCATCCGTTCGGCAAAGGCTTTCAGGCTGTCGGCCACGTCGCGGCCATACGACGCCTCGTCCGCGATAATGCCGAATTCGGTGCCCAAAGGGTCCGAGATTTCTTTGGCAACGTTGGCAATCGCGGACGAAAACGGATGCCCGACCCGCAGCGAGCGCACCATCAGTTCGACCGCGTCGGGCAGTTGTTCGTCCAGCAAGGCCATGCGTTTCTTGGCCTTGTTGTTGATCCAGACATAAACCCCACCCACCCCCATCACCACCGCCACAATTCCGCGCACGGCGGGGACTGCATCGGTGCCAAAGGTCAGGCCGATGTAGGCAAAGATCGACAGGCCGAACATGATGCCGATGATCGCCTTGGGGGTGAAGGCGATGTTGGCCTTTTGTGCCTTGATCGCCAGGATGGAATAAAGCGGAATGCCCCGCGAATTGACATGCTGGCTCATTTCCTTGCGGAGTTGCTCCAGCACTTTTTCGCGGTCATGGGTCTTTTCCAACAGCGCCAGACGGCGGGTCAGGCGGTTGTTCAGGCTGATCGACTTGCCAAAGACCGTCAGATACAGGCCTTCGACCAGGAAAACCACTGCGACAAAGATCAGGATGTAGATGAGGGGGGCGGCACTTATCTGCATGATCTGGCCTTACTGGATGGGTTCATAAAGCGACGCGGGCAGATCGAAGCCCCACTGCCGGAAGCGGTCGGAATAGTGGCTGCGCACCCCGGTGGCGTTGAATCGGCCAATGATCTTGCCGTTCGGTTCGACGCCCAGACGTTCGTAGCGGAAGATTTCCTGCATCGAGATAACCTCGCCTTCCATCCCGGTGATCTCGGTGATCGAAACCATCCGGCGCGAACCGTCCTGCAGGCGCGAAATCTGGACGATCAGGTTCACCGCAGCGGCGATCTGAGAGCGCACGGCTTTCAGCGGCATTTCGATCCCGGCCATGGCGACCATGTTTTCCAGGCGCGAGATACCGTCGCGCGGCGAGTTGGCGTGGATCGTGGTCATTGACCCGTCGTGGCCGGTGTTCATCGCCTGCAACATGTCGATGACCTCCTCACCCCGGGTTTCGCCGACGATGATCCGGTCCGGCCGCATCCGCAAAGCGTTGCGCAAGCAATCGCGCTGGGTGACAGCGCCCTTGCCTTCGACGTTGGCCGGGCGGCTTTCCATCCGGCCGACATGGACCTGTTGCAGTTGCAATTCGGCGGTGTCTTCGATGGTCAGCACGCGCTCGGTATTGTCGATGAAGCTCGACAAAGCGTTGAGCGTGGTGGTTTTGCCCGAACCGGTCCCGCCCGAGACGATGATGTTCAGACGGCACGACACAGCGGCTTGCAGATAGGCGGCCATCTCTTCGGTGAAAGCGCCAAAGCGGATCAGGTCGTCGATCTTGAGCTTGTCTTTCTTGAATTTCCGGATCGACACCAATGAGCCGTCGACCGCAACCGGCGGCACCATGCAGTTGAAACGTGAGCCATCGGCCAGACGCGCGTCACAATAGGGGTTGCTCTCGTCGACCCTGCGGCCCACGGCGGACACGATCTTGTCGATGATCCTGAGCAGGTGGCGTTCATCCTTGAAGGTGATGTCGGTCAGTTCCAGCTTGCCCTGGCGTTCCACAAAGATCCGGCGCGGCCCGTTGACCAGAATGTCGTTGACCGATTCATCTTTCAGCAGCGGCTCCAGCGGGCCAAGGCCCATCACCTCGTCGTATAATTCCTGATTGAGCTGCGCGCGGTCGCCGGCGTTCAACGTGACCGACATTTCGTTCAACGCTTCGGAGGAAATGTTGGCGATTTCGGTCCTGAGGTTGTTTTCCGAGGCGTTTTCCAACGCCGCAAGGTTCAGGCTGTCCAACAACCGCTTGTGCAGTTCAACCTTTAGCTCGCTGATCTTTTCCTTGCGCTTGCGTTCCTTTTCGTTAGCGGCCACCTCGGCGGGATTGACTGCGGCGATCACCGGACGCAAGGCCAGACTGGGTTTTGGCGCCGGGGCCGCCGGTGTCGCACCCGCGCGCGTCGCCGCAGCACCAGACCCCACCGCAGTGGTGCCGGCCTTCAGCGCAGCAGCGTCCGGCTTCTTAAATCGCGAAAACATGGAATGGCCCCCAGACGAGTTTCATTGGTAGCGGTTCATTTACGAGCGGTGGCCACTGCCTTGTTCAGTTCGAACAGGGACCTGGCGAGTTTCTGAATTTCGCGGCGCAGCGGGTTCTTCGCGGCACTTTCGGACAGGGGCAGGCCGTGGTCATTGGCTTGGGTGACCGCAGCGCCGCCGTCGGGCAGTTGCACTTCAATGGCAATCTCCAGACTTTCGGCCATGCGCTTGACCCGGGATTTGGCCCCAAGGTCGGTGAATTTCGGCGCGCGGTTCAGGATGTAGCGCAGCTTGTCATGCGGCAGGCCCTCAGCCTTCAACGCCCGGACAAAGCGCAGCACGTTCTGGGCCGAGCGCAGGTCCAGTTCCATCAGCGCGAAATAGACATGGGCGCGTTGCAGCACCGCTTCGGTCCAGGCGACCACGGTTTTCGGCATGTCGATCACGACGAAATCAAAGTTCGCCCGCGCCATGTCGATGATCCGGCCAATATCTTCCGGCCCGATGATGTCCAAGGGCAGCATGTCGGCGGGGGCGGTCAATACGTGCAATTTGTCATTATAGGTCAGCATCGCCTGCAACAAAGCGTCACTGTCGACGGCATGGGCGTCGGACAAGAGCTCAAAGACTGATTCTTTGCGTGGCAGGTCCAGATAGGTGGCGGACGAGCCGAACTGAAAGTCGAGGTCGATCAGACAGACGCGGGGCGCATCCTTGCCAATGGTCGCCAGTTCCCACGCGAGGTTGGTCGCAAAGGTCGAGGCACCGGCCCCGCCGCACAGGCCATGGACCGGCAAAACCACTGCGTCGCGGTCGCCTTTGGCCTTGAAACCGGGGTGCGGCATCTCGGGTTCGGCCGGCCCTTGAGCGTGGGCTAACGAGGCTGCGACCAAGGCCACCGAGGCCGGCGCAGGCTTGCGCAGGCGTTCAATGGTTTCGTGCAGGGCACCCTCGGGCAGCGGATAGGGCAGAAAATCATCGGCCCCAAGCCGCAGCAACTGGTGCAACGCCATCGGGCCGATCTGGTTTGCCACCAGCAACACCTTGATATTGTGCGACTTTGCCTGTTTGATGATATCGGTGATCCGACCCAGATCGCTTTCATCCTCGGCATCCACGGCAATCGCCACGAATTCCAGACCCCGCGCATCGGGTTGTTCGAGAAAGACCTGCGCGTCGTCAAACGACAGGTCACCCCAGCTTTCCCCCAGCTCCAGTTCCATATCGTCAATCAGCAGATCAAAATTCTGCACATCGCGCGACACTGTGCACGCGAGGATCGGCGCCGGTTCCGGCTGAAGGTTCGCAACGCTCGACATGACCCAGTCCTTCCAAATTCGCCCCGACAAAGCGGGCTCCCACTTCTGCGGAACGACCCCACCCCGGACCCGCCGCGACTCTTTGCGGTCGACACACCGGTGCCATGGTTGCAAGGTGCCGTCAGATGGTGGCAGCATTGGGGCTAAAAAGTCGTCAATCTTTGATATTTCGCGCGGCAACCCGGCTTTGCGGAAAAGCGCGCAACAATCGGCATCATAGCAAAATGCGCCGGCGCCCGAAATGGGACGGGGCCAGAAATAACAAGGGGGCCGAAATGATAAGGGGCCCGAAGATCCGGACCCCTTTGAAGCCGCGCCAAGCCGTTGGTTCAGCCACCGGGTTTGATGATGCCGCCGCCGCCGCCGCCACCCGAGGCGGAGTGGCCGGTTGAGTTCGAGTCGCCGCTATGGGTCGGCGTGCCGGTCGCTGTGGTCCGGGTGGCGCTGTCGACGTATTCCCGCATGATGATCGCGGCGTATTTACCGTTCAACAGGCCGGAATAGCCTTTGCCAAAGCCTGAAACGGTGGTGACGGTCCGGCGGTTGCGCTCTTCCGGGCCGGGGGTATTCACCACGGGCCGGGTCTTGCCGTAGGACACCAGCGCTTGCAGACGCGAACGTGAGATGCCTTGCGCCACAAGGTAAGCCACGGCGGCCTGCGCACGCCGCAAGCCTAAGCCTTTGTTATACGCCTCGGATCCGACCAGATCGGTGTTGCCATAGACGCTGAAGCGGACCTCGGGGAATTGCTTGATCCAGGCGGCTTGCCGCGCCAGGATCTGCATGGCGTCCGGCGTCAGCTCTGCCCGGTTGAACGCAAAGGTCACCGTCGTGTTGACTTCGCTGGCAAAGCGGTGGCCCAGCAGCTGGGTCGCATCGCCCTCGCCCCGCATCGCCATGGCGTTGATCATGGTCGGTTGGCCAAAGTTGCCTTCGTCGACCTCCGCCCCGGCTTGATTGGTGAAAGCCGTCGTGTCGCAAGCGCCCAGCGGCATCAGCGCCACGGCCATGATGATCAGTGATTTGTGCAGGTGTGTCATGCCATCACTCCATCGAATAGCCGTAAGAGCCGCTGAAGTCCTGCCGGGCCACTTCGCCGGCGGCCCCTTGCTGCTTGCCTGCGGTCTTGCCGAACAGGAACAACTCTTTCTCGGTCGGGATCCGCACCCGGTCGGTCGGCAGGGCCAAAGCATCGCCCCGTACCGGGTTGACCAGATGAGGGGTGACGATGATCACCAGTTCCGACTGGTTGCGCTGATAGTCGGCACTGCGGAACAACGCGCCCAGAATCGGCACGTCGCCCAGCCATGGCACCTGATTGTTGAGATCGCGGAAGTCATCCTGCAACAGGCCGGCAATGGCAAAGCTTTCGCCGTCGCGCATCTCCACCGTGGTCGAGGTTTCGCGCCGTTTGAAGGCGTTGACCGAAATCCCGTTGGTCTGCACCGAGGTCGTGGTGTCAATCGAGGACACGGCGGCGTTGATCACCAGATTGATCGTGTTGCCATCGACCACGGTCGGCGTGAAGCTAAGTTCGACGCCGAAGGGTTTGTATTCAATGCTGATCTGGCCGTTGCTGTTGGTCAGCGGGATCGGATATTCGCCACCGGCCAGAAACTTGGCCTCCTGGCCCGACAGCGCCGTCAGGTTCGGTTCGGCCAGGGTGCGCACAACACCTTTGGATTCCAGCGCCTCCAGCAGCACGCCAAATTCCAGCGAGCCTGCGGTAAAGCCCAGACCCAGCGCGCCCTGCGTGCCGCTTTTCAACGAGAACAGATTGTTCTGAATGTTAGACGGGGATTGGCTTGCAAGGGTCCCGGTAGCACCCAGAACACCAATGTTGTTGCCGCCCCGCACGCCCAGCGAGGATGAGAGGCTTTTGGACACCGACCTTTGCATTTCGGCAAAGCGGACCTTCAGCATCACCTGCTGGGTGCCCGACACCTGCAGCAGGTTCGACACTTTGTCCGGCGAGTAACGCCCGGCGAGGTCCAGCGCGCGTTCCAGCTTGGCCGTCGATGACACGCTGCCCGACAGCACGATCCCGTCATTGGCGGTGCGCACTTCGATATGTTCGCCGGGCAGGATTTGCTGCAGGCGTTCCTTGAATTCCGCGATGTCCGGTGTCACCTGCACTTCGACGTTGGAGATCAGCTTGCCGTCCTGGGTCAGGATCGTCATCGTGGTGCGGCCCGGGGTTTTGCCCAGCACATAGATCGTCTTGTCCGACAGGGTCGAGATATCCGCGATGCCCGGGTTGGCCACCGAAAGTTCCGCAAACGCCGTATCGCTTTCCACCACCACGCCGCGGTTCATCGGCACGATGAGCGGCGCGTTGGTCGAACCCTTCATGATCGAAAGTGTTTGCGCCAGCAGTGGAGCCGGGCAAAGTGCGGTGCTGGTCAGTGCCAGTCCCAGCATGCCTGCCGTCAATAGGCCTCGCAGTTTCATCGACCTGCCCTCTCAAAATTCCCAACGTCCGGGTCTTGTCGGCCCGTTTTCACAAGCTAAAATGCGCCATTCGGCATTTTTAAGCAAGAATCAAAAGGTTGGAAGGCGTTCCTTATGTGGATAACCTGCAACAGGGCGACATTTGCCGTCTGTGTCTTGTGGAACGGGAACGCGGCCCCACGACATGTGGGGCCGCGTTAAGCTTTGGCCCGATCAGTTCGTGCAGGGAATCTGGATCAGGGTGTCAACCAACTCGGATCCCTTGCGGGTCTTGATCGTGCAGACTTTCGCCGCTACCGGGGTTGCCGCCGCCTGTTCGGGCGTGATGCCTAAAAGCTGGTTGCTGTCGACCTCGATCTTGCCGGCCACCGATGTGTCGCTGGTGCCGACCAAAGCGAGGTTCAATCGCCCGGTGGCCGCAGCTTGGGTCAGGCGGGCCACATCTTGCCGGGCCGCTGCCAGCGTCACGGTGCGCGCCACGGTTTTCGAGGCGGTGGAGTTGTCGGACTGCTGATCGACCCCCACGACGCGAACCCCGGTTTCGATCAGACGGGTCATCTCGCCGCCGGTGCCCGAGACGGAGCCGGAGCCGGTCGGAGAACCGGTCCAGTAGATGTCAACATGGTCGCCAACCTGCACAAAGCCTGCGACACCGGAGGCCACATCGACCTTGACCGCAAAGGCGGTTTCGCCGGCTTCCAGCATGCTGGTCAGACCGGCAGGCTTGCCCGGCTCGGTGACGTTTTCGGCAAGGATCGGTTCAAACTTTTCGATCTGGCGGCTGACAAAGCGCAAGTCTTTGGTGCCAGCAGGAAACAGCGCTTCGGCCGTCTTGAACGGATGGTCGGGCAAGGCGCTTTCTTGCAGGTAGACCAGCTGAACATCGTCCTTGGTCAGAACCTCGCCGTACTTCTTGACTTTGTTGACCGCATAAACCTCGACCAGCTTGCCGGTTTTGGCGCGCAGGTCGCGTTCAAAGTTCAATTCGGCCTGCGATTGGCTGAAATAGCGCTGGGTCATGTAAACCGCAAAGCCCGCCAAAGCGAGCCCCACGACCAGAACCAGACTGAAAACTGCTCTCATAGCTTACCCCTTTACCCCATAAGGCGCACCGGCTCCGTCCGGCAGGCCGGTAGATTGTTCGCGTCAGTTGTTGCCGTAGCCGGAGTTAAGGCCAGAGATGTCGGTCGAGACTTTGCCGGACATGCTGTCAGTGGAGAAGGCGATCGGGATCAGAATGAGCATCCCCAGGCCGATGATGGCAGCGGACAGGACCACCCAATCCACCGTGATGGCCCCGGTGTCGTCCGCGCAAAAATTCTTCAAGAGCAAGCACATTATTGGTCCTTTTCGGCGCACGCCGCTTGGTCAATCATCGTCAAGCCTACTTCGGCAGGCTTGCAGTGTGCCGCAACGACAGGGCGAAATTCGGGCGGCAAAATTGCGGTATCTGCGAAATTCGTGGCGGCCTCGGATCGAAGGTTTGCCATGGGAAAAGAGCGGACTGCATTTGCCAGAAGCGCCGCTCCAGCTGCGGGCCAGCGCCCCTAAGGCCAGCGCCCCTAAGGCCAGCGCTTGAGGCGTCGGCTGGTCGGTTTAGCACGACGAACGGGCACCCACGTCATCCTGCAGCTTGCTCGCGAGTTGGGTGATCCCACCGCCGAGCGATATGATCATGATCATGCCGAGGCCCACGACGGCGGTGGTCAGTGCGCCCCAGTCAACCGTCGCCACGCCAGTTTCGGCATTCTTCAAGGACTTGAAAAGGTGCAACAGTTTCATGGCTTCATTTCTTTCTTGGAGTGTTCGGCGGTCAATAGTTCGGCTTCGCGGAGGTTCGGTGCAGTTTAGGTACGCCAGACGATGAGATTGTTCTGACCGGTATTCGCGGCGCGGGTAGGGCGGAGTGTGACCAAGTACGGGATATTTTTAAGGCATTTTTTGGGCAACCTGGCTGGTCCGAACCTCACCGGTCGCTTGCCGAGCACAAAAGGCCGCGTCTTGCGACACGGCCTTTCGAACGTTGTTTCAGGACCAGAACTTACGGAGCTGCGTTGGTGTAACCCGAAGAACGGCCGCCCACGTCATCCTTAATTTTGCCGGCGAGCTGTTCGATACCGGGGCCGACCGACAGCATCACAACCATGCCCAGACCGACGATGGCAGCGGTCAAAACGACCCAGTCCACGGTCACGGCGCCAGATTCGTCATTCTTGAAGCTTTTGAAGAAGTTCAGCAGTTTCATAGTCAAATTCCTTTTGCTGGTTTGTCGTTTGTTGCCTACCGCTCCAGAGATTTGCTTGGGCATCATGCCGTCACACCACCTGTCGTCCGGTATGTCTTCATTAACCCCGCCAAGACGGCGGCGATTGGACTGAATTGCGACGATGTCTAAGTGATTTTGCGGCAGAATTTGGACATGTCCGACGATTTTCGTGTCCTTTAGGTCGCGTGTTGCCACCCAAACGGTTGTATTTGCTGGACGAAGCTTGGCGAAGCCCCCGGGGTCTGTCAGGGTGACTTCAAAGAAAAACAATCGGGCAGGCACCCGTCGATGACACCTTACCGGCAAATACGCGCGGCTTTGACTGCGGCTTTGACTGCGGCTTTGACTGCGGCTTTGGCTGCGGCTTTGGCTGCGACATTGGCTGCGGCTTTGGGGCTTTGTGCGGCATCTTTCGCCGGGGCCGAGGTTTTGCCACCGAGCCACGGCTTTACCTTCAAGATGCTCAAAGTCTCTGACATTCAGGTCGGCAAACGGATCACGGTGCAGATCGACCCGGCCGAGCAGGCGGCTTTGCTTGCGGCCGCGCCGAAGATCGACCCGCATCCGGCCCATCACGAACCTGATGCGCCGATGGTGCAGTTGGCGCCACTTGCCCCATCGGGGGCGCATTACGATTGGTTCTGGAACACCGTCCCGGTGGCGCTGACGGCGGCAGACGGGCGCTATCCGCTGGCGATGGCCACACTCGCCTCCGGGCCGGATGGCAGCCGCGTGGCGGCACCCCGGTTGCAGGCGATGCAGGGCTTGGCGCAAAGCTGGGGGACCGAGATTTTGAAGGACACGGTCGGCACCCATGTCTCGCCCGCTTTGGTCCTGGCGGTGATGGCGGTCGAAAGTGCCGGCAACGCGCAGGCCGCGAGCGGGGCAGGCGCGCAAGGCCTGATGCAGTTGATCCCGGATACCGCCAAGCGGTTTGGCGTCGCCAATGCGTTGGATCCGGCGCAGAACATCAAGGGCGGTGTGGCCTACCTCGATTGGCTGATGGGCAATTTCAAGCGTGACCCGCTGATGGTGATTGCCGCCTATAACGCGGGTGAAGGGGCTGTCACCGCCAACGGCGGCGTGCCACCCTTTGCCGAGACGCGCGATTATGTGCCCAAGGTGCTGGCCGCCTGGGCGGTGGCGCAGGGCCTCTGCATGACCCCGCCGGAGCTGATGACCGACCCTTGCGTGTTCAAGGTCAATGCGGCGATCAATTCGGCGATCAACTAGGGCCACGCTTGCCTTTTGGGCCGGGCAAAGCGGAGCCTGAACCCGATTTCCGCAGCTGTCCACATGTGGACACTTTGCAAAATCGTTCTATTTCAATCGCTTAAGATTTTGCATTAACTTTTCGTTAGAATTTAGGGAGGCCTTGGCCGGCTTGTTCCTCCGGCGGCCTCGCAGCGCTGCCCGGAACCGACCGGCCGGCATTTCCGCCAAACCTCACTCACCTTAAACCGAAAACTGGCCTAAACCGAAAACGCGTCGGCCCACTCCGGGTGGCGCAGCCTTTGCGCGTTCACGAACGGGCAGAGCGGCACGATCCTGAAGCCCTCCGCCCGGGCATCGGCCACCAGCCGGGTGAGCAAGGCCAAGCCCGCCCCGGTGCCGCGCAAGAGGTCGGGCACCAAGGTGTGGTCGGCGATGACCAGCGCGGGCGCGGTGATCTGATAGGTCAGCTCCGCCGCCGCGCCATCGCCTTGGATCACATAGCGACCCTGCTGGCCGGAACTTTCGCGGGTGATGACCGGATCAGTCAACCAGGGTCGCCTCGGTTGCCGCGCGCAGTTCGGCCTCACTGACACCTTCGGCCAGTTCGACCAGCTTCAAGCCACCCGGCACCACATCCAGCACGCCCAGATTGGTGATGATCCGGGCCACCACCGCCTTGCCGGTGAGCGGCAGGGTAC
>JAYTQA010000257.1:0-3662 GCA_043746955.1 bacterium
TAGTGCGGCGCGCGCACCTTGTCGGCAATCCGCATCAAGACATCGAAAAAGCTGGCGGACCCGTCCGGCGCGATATTCCCGATCAGCGACACCAGCCGGTGCTGCGAGGCTTCGACCTCTTCCATCGCATCGACCATCCCGCGCATGCTGCGTCCGGTGCCAAGGGCAATCACCTTGGGTTCGGCCATCCGCAGCACCCTTTCCAGTTCGGCCGCCGCTGCCGGAGAGGTCGCGCGCACCAGATCGCCCCCCGCGCCGGGAGAGGGCGCCACCCGGCAGCGCGTTAGCCCGTAGCGGTCGGTCAACTCGGCCTCCAAGGTCAGGCAGGCGCCGATCCGGTGCGACAAGCGCACCTGAATCAGGCCCTCGGACACCGCCCGGCTGACCAGCCGCTGCGCCCGTTGCCGCGAAACCCCCAGTTCCGCCGCGATCTGGTCTTGGGTCAACCCGCCGAGGTAATACAACCACCCGGCCCGCGCCGCCTCGTCATGCAGCGAGGCTTCGGTTTCAACCCGCGTCACGATCCGCGCCATCAGGGCCTCCGCTTGGGGTTAGGTTGGGTCGCATCAAGCTGCGGCAGGCCGGGGGGCAGCGCAAAGAAATCGGCAAAATCCGCGAAGTTCAGGTTGGCGCGTGCCGCGTCGAGCGCCGCCTGACTTTGCCCCGCCAGATGACTGCCGCCGGTAAACCGCCAGACCACCATGCCCGCAGCCAGTCCCGCCGCGACCCCATGGAGCGAATCCTCGATCACCAGACACCGCGCAGGGTCCACCCGGGTCACTTGCGCGACATGCAGGAACAAATCCGGCGCAGGCTTGCCGCGCGCGACCATCGTCGCGGTGTAAAGCCGTTCGCCGACCATGCCTGCCAACCCGGCAATCTCCAGCGACCGGCGCGCCCGCATCGGGCTGGACGATGTGGCGACACACCACGGCAGCGCCAGCCTCTGCAGCACCGGCACGACCCCGGGCATCACCTGCAAGCCCACCTCGAACGCCGCCATCAGCCGCGCGCGGTACTGATCTTCAAACCCGACCGGCAGGTCGAGGCCAAACTCGCGCCGGATCTGCGCCAGCACGGTCGGATAGCTGCGGCCGAGGAAATGCTGCGCCACATAAGCCAGGTCGATCACCACGCCAAACCCGGCCAGTTCCTGCACCAGCATGCGCGCGCTGATGATCTCAGAATCGATCAGCACGCCATCGCAATCGAAGATGACCAGATCAAAGCCACAGTCAGGCGCAATCGCAGGCGCAATCTGGGGCGCAGTTCCTGGCGCAGTTTCTGGCGCAGTGTCAGGCGCAGTTTCTGGCGCAATTTCTGGCATGGCCCCCCCGGTTCCTTTTGGTTTCGTCTTAAACAGGGGCTTTTGTCCAGCCCGCATGCGTGGCAAGCCTTGACCAACCAAAATCCGCCCCAGAAACCGCCCCAGAAACCGCGTCAGAAACCGCGTCAGAAACCGCCCCAGAAATCGCCGCAGAATCTACCGCGCAATCCACCGCAGTCCCGGAGAAGCCGATGCTGTTCGCCTACCGACCCCAAGATGGCAAACTGGTGGCATCTGATCCGGCCCAGTCGGTCTGGCTCGACCTCTGCAAGCCCGATCCCGCCGAAATTGCGATTGCCGCCGCCCTGGTGCCCGAAGTGCCCACGCTGGACGATCTGGAGGAGATCGAAATCTCCGCCCGGCTGTACCACGAGGCGGGCTTTGACGTGATGACCGTGCTGGTCCCCGGCCTGTCGCGCGAAGATGGTGCCACTCCGATCACCGGCCCAGTCGCCTTCATCCTCGGCCCCGACCGGCTGGTGACCGTCCGCTACCACGCGCCCCGCCCGTTTGAGACCTACGCGCCCCGCGCTGACAAAGTAGGCCTGGGTTGTGGTGGCCCCGACCGGGTGTTCCTCGGCCTGTGCGAAGAAATCATCGGCCGGGTGGCGGATTTGCTGGAGGGCGCAGGCCGCGCGCTCGACAGCGTCACCCGCCAGATTTTCACCACCGAGGGCATGGGCCCCGAGGCACGGGTCCTGCAAAAATCGCTGGAAACCGCCGGCCGCCAAAGCGACATGGTCGGCAACTGCCGCCTCTCGCTCTTGACCCTCGAACGCGCCCTTGGCTTCTTCCGGATCGGGCTGGAGGATCGTGGCATGGCCGAACCTCTCAAGGCCACCATCATCGGCCTGACCAAGGACATCCAGTCGCTGGAGGTCCATGGCGACTACCTGTCGAGCCGGGTCGCCCAAGCGACCGACGCCACCCTTGGCATGATCAACCTCGCACAGAACACCACGGTGCGGATCGTGTCGGTGGTGGCGGTGCTGTTCATGCCGCCGACGCTGATCGCCTCGATCTACGGGATGAACTTCCGCCTGATGCCGGAACTGGCCTTTACCTTGGGCTATCCGATGGCGATTGTGATGATGTTAGCCTCCGCGCTGATCACCTGGGGCGTCTTCAAGTGGAAGAATTGGTTGTAAAGGGTTGATAGGGCAGGGGAATTGTGGATTGTGCTCCAATTCACCAAAGCTCATGTGAAACGTGAAGAAACCGTCACAACAGACTGATAAACCATGAAAATCACCAAACTTGAAACTTTCGGAAACGAATTTGTCAGCTTCACCCGCGTCACCACCGAGGATGGCGCTACCGGCTGGGGTCAGTTGTCGACCTACAACGCTGATATCACAGCTGAAATCTTCCACCGCCAAGTCGCACGTCACGCGCTCGGCACCGAAATTGAGGCGATGGAGGATACCCTCAACCTGATCTCCGAACGCGAACACAAATACCCCGGCAGCTACCTGCGCCGCGCCCAGACCGGGCTGGACACCGCCGTCTGGGACCATCGCGGCAAGCAAGCGGGCAAGCCGGTGGTCAGCCTGTTGGGTGGCAGCCCCGGAAAACTCCGCGCCTATGCCAGTTCGATGAAGCGCGACATCACGCCGGAGGACGAGGCGCAACGCTTCCTGAAACTGCAGGGTGACAACGGATTCACCGCCTTCAAATGGCGCATCGGCGCCGAATGTGGCCGGGGCCGCGACGAATGGCCGGGCCGCACCGAAGCGATTATTCCGATTGTGGCCAAGGCCTTGGGCGACGAAGTTGACAAACTGGTCGACGCCAATTCCTGCTACGCGCCGCACCGGGCCATCGAGGTGGGCCGCCTGCTGGCCGACCACGGCATCAGCCATTACGAGGAACCCTGCCCGTATTGGGAATATGATCAAACCGCGCAGGTCCGCGCCGCCTTGCCGATCGACGTCACCGGCGGCGAGCAGGATTGCGAATTCTCAGGCTGGCAGTTGATGATCGACCGCAAATCCGTCGACATCCTGCAACCCGATATCATGTACCTCGGCGGAATCTCCCGCACGTTGCAGGTCTGCCAGATGGGTGCCAAAGCCGGTCTTCCGATCACCCCGCACGCGGCTAACCTCAGCCTGGTGACCCTGTGCACCATGCATCTCTTGCGAGCAATTCCCAACCCCGGCAAGTACTTGGAGTTCTCGATCGAGGGGCTTGACTACTACCCGTGGCAGCACGGCCTGTTCCGGAATGACCCCTACAAAATCACCGACGGCCACGCCACTGTCGACGACACCCCCGGTTGGGGCGTTGAGATTAACCCAGATTTCCTGTCCAATTCCACCCACCGGGAGAGTGT
>JAYTQA010000258.1:0-9737 GCA_043746955.1 bacterium
CGCGTTTGGCCTCGAACACCAGATCGACCACCGAGACATTCGGCGTCGGCACCCGGATTGCCACGCCGTCCAGCCGGCCCTTCAGTTCCGGCAGCACCAGGCCGACCGCTTTGGCAGCCCCGGTCGAGGTCGGGATCATGCTCAGCGCCGCCGCCCGCGCCCGGTACAGGTCTTTGTGCATGGTATCCAGCGTCGGCTGGTCGCCGGTATAGGAGTGGATCGTGGTCATGAAGCCCTTCACGATGCCGATTGAGTCATTCAGCACCTTGGCGACCGGGCTCAGGCAGTTGGTGGTGCAGGACGCGTTCGAGACCACCAGATCGGCCTTGGTCAGGCTCTGATGGTTCACCCCGTAGACAATCGTCTTATCCGCGCCATCGCCGGGGGCAGAGATCAGCACCCGTTTGGCCCCGGTCGACAGATGCGCCTGCACCTTGTCCTTGCTGGTGAAAATCCCGGTGCATTCGAGGATGATATCGACAGCGCCCCACGGCAGTTCGGCAGGGTTCCTGATCGCCGTGACCTTGATCGGCCCGCGCCCGACGTCAATCGTATCCGCCGTCGTGGTCACGGTATGGGGAAACCGGCCATGCACCGAATCAAAGCGCAACAGATGGGCATTGGTCTCCACCGGCCCCAGATCGTTGATTGCCACGACTTCGATGTCGGTGCGACCCGATTCCAATATGGCGCGCAGCACGTTGCGCCCGATGCGGCCGAACCCGTTGATGGCAACTTTGACGGTCATGGTGAACTCCTGAAGCATGGGATGATAAAACGCGCGTGGGTGGGTTCGGCGGTGTCTTCGGTGGGTCTGCTCAGTGGTGTCTTCGGTGGGTGGGTTCGGTGGTCTGGGGTTAAATTCTCCAGAAACCGCCCGGATTCAACCTCTGATTTGCCCCTAGCGCCAGAACTGCAGATATTCCTGCAGGCTGATGATCTCTGCGATCAGAAACAGGCTGACTTTGGATTGGTTCAGCCAGATATCGCCCAGCACCGCCAGCACGATCAACCCGGCCAGTACCAGATAGCCGCGATCTTTCACCCGGGATCTCCTGTTTGCCGGCCACCCTGGCGGGTCTCCGGTTTTTCGAGGCCAGCCCTACGACATTGCGGCCCCAAGTCAAGCCGGGTGCTTTGCAAACCGCAGGCGCGCCGTTAGATAGGCCAAAACGAAGGCCCAAGGACGCAGGTCCGCAACCCAAAGGAGGATCGATGAGCGGACTTCTGGCGCTGTTGGATGATGTGGCGGCGATTGCCAAGGTCGCGGCGGCCTCGGTCGATGATATTGCAGGGGCTGCGGTCAAGGCCGGCGCCAAGGCGGCTGGTGTGGTGATCGATGACACTGCGGTGACCCCGACCTATGCCACCGGCTTTGCGGCCGAGCGTGAACTGCCGATCATCGGCCGGATCGCTTTGGGGTCGCTGAAGAACAAACTGTTGATCCTGCTGCCGGTAGCCCTGCTGCTTGCAACGTTCCTTCCCGGTGCCATCGTGCCCCTGTTGACCTTCGGCGGCGCCTATCTGTGCTTTGAAGGGGCCGAAAAAGTCTTCCATATGCTGGCCCCGCATGCCGACCGCCACGTCGAGCAAGATTTCGAAAACCCCGACCCCGCCCATCTGGAAGCGGTGAAAGTCGCCGGTGCGATCAAGACCGATTTCATCCTGTCGGCCGAGATCATGACCATCGCCCTCGGGGCGATTCCCGACAGCGGCTTCTGGATCGAGGCGGTGACCCTCGCCGTGGTCGGCATCGCCATCACCGCGCTGGTTTATGGGTCGGTGGCCCTGATCGTGAAGATGGACGACATCGGCCTGTACCTGGCCCGCCACGCCCGCCTCGCGGCCACCCGTGCGATGGGCCGGGGTCTGGTCGCCGGAATGCCGCCCTTGCTGGCTTTCCTATCCACCGTCGGCACTGCGGCGATGCTGTGGGTCGGCGGCCAGATGGTCGTGCATGGCGCCGAAGTGTTCGGCCTGCCCGCCATAGCCCACACATTCGAGGTCTGGTCCGAAGCCGCAGCCCATGCCGCCCCCATCGCGCAGGATTTCATCGGCTGGGCGGTCAAAGCTGCACTCGACGGCGTGATCGGCCTGATCCTCGGCCTAGCGCTCATCCCGCTGGCGACCCGGATCATCATCCCGATCTACGAAGGTCTGACCCAAAAGAAAAACGCCGCAAAATAGCGCGCGGCGTTCCCTATTCATCTGGGCAAAAATACTCTGGAGGGTGCGGGGGGCTAGCCCCCCGCTTCTGCCCTCACAACAAGCTCTTCGCCAAGGCAGCCGTAGCCTCTGCCGTAATCCCGAACTCTTTATACAGCCGCTCGATCGGGGCAGAGGCGCCAAAGCTGTGCATGCCGATAAACCCTGCCTTGGCCTCACGCCCGCGCTCACCCAACAGCCAGCGGTCCCAGCCAGCGGCCCGCACGCCGGCCTCGACCGCCACCCGCACAGTGCCGGCGGGCAGCACGCGCTTGCGGTAGGCTTCGTCTTGGCCGGCAAACAACTCCATGCAGGGCATCGACACCACGCGCGTGCCGATCGCCTCCGCCTCCAACATGTCCCGGGCTTTCAGCGCAATTTCGACCTCGGACCCGGTGGCCATCAGGATGACCTGACGCTTGCCGGTAGCCTCGGCCAGCACATAAGCCCCTTTCGCCGTCAGGTTGGCGTTGGAGTGGGTCAGCCGCACCGTCGGCAGGTTCTGACGCGACAGCGCCAGCACCGAGGGCGTGGTTTTCGAGGTCAGCGCCAGTTCCCAGGCCTCTGCGGTCTCCACCAGATCGGCGGGGCGAAACACATGGGTGTTCGGCGTGGCACGCGAAATGGCCAGATGCTCGACCGGCTGGTGGGTCGGGCCATCCTCGCCTAACCCAATGGAATCATGGGTCATCACATAAACCACCGGCACGCCCATCAGCGCCGACAGGCGCATGGCAGGCCTTGCGTAATCGGTAAAGCACATGAAGGTGCCGCCGTAAGGTCGCACGCCGCCATGCAGCACCATGCCGTTCATCGCAGCCGCCATGCCATGTTCACGGATGCCGAAATAGATGTAGCGGCCCTTGCGGTCCTCCGGCGAGAACACCCCCAGATCGGGCGTCCTGGTGTTGTTCGATCCGGTCAGGTCCGCCGAACCGCCGATCGTCTCAAACATCACCGGGTTGACTGCGGTCAACACTTTTTCACTGGAGGCGCGGGTCGCAAGTTTCGGGCGGGCCTCGGATGCGGCTTTTTTCACCGCCAGGATCGCCTTGTGCAGGCCTTTCGGGGCGTCGAGCGCGAAGATCCGGGTGATCAGATCGCGGCGACCCTCGGGCAGGGCAGCAACCCCGGCCTGCCATTCGGCGCGGGCTTTGGCGCCGCGAACCCCGAACGCCTCCCACTCCGCCTTGATCTTGGCCGGGATGCTGAAGGCGGGCTCGGTCCAGCCGTAAATCGCTTTGGTGTCGGCGATGACCTTGGGGTCGGTCAAAGCGCCATGGCCCTTGTTGGTGTCCTGTGCGGTGGACCCGAGCGCGATATGGGTTGTGCAGGCGACAAAAGCCGGGCCACCGCTGGTTTTGGCCGCCGTCAAAGCCCGGTCGATGTCGACCGGATCATGGCCGTCGCAGGCAAACACGTTCCAGCCCGAGGCAGCAAACCGCGCCTTCTGGTCGGTCAGATCGGAAATCGAGACTTTGCCGTCGATGGTGATGCCGTTGTGATCCCACAGAACAATCAGGTTTTCCAGCTTCTGCTTGCCCGCCAGAGCCAAAGCCTCCTGTGAAACCCCCTCCATCAGGCAGCCATCGCCGCAGATCACCCAGGTACGGTGGTTCTGCACCTTGGCCCCCAGCCGGGCGCGCAAATTCGCCTCGGCAATCGCAAAGCCTATCGAATTGGCCAGACCCTGACCCAACGGGCCGGTGGTGGTTTCAATCCCGGCCGCATGACCATATTCCGGGTGGCCCGCCGTGCGCATGCCCCATTGCCGGAAGCCCTTGATCTGATCCAGCGTGATATCGGCATAGCCGGTCAGATACATCACCGAATAGAGCAGCATCGAGCCATGACCCGCCGACAGGATGAACCGGTCCCGGTCCGGCCAATGCGGGGCGGATGGGTCAAACTTCAGGTGCTTTTCAAACAGCACGGTCGCCACATCGGCCATGCCCATCGGCATGCCGGAATGGCCAGAGTTGGCGGCGGCCACCGCATCCAGCGTCAGGGTGCGGATGGCGCAGGCGCGCATCCAATGTTCGGGGTGGCGGGCGCGCAGGGTTTCGATGTCCACTTGGATGTCCTTATGTCTCAGGAAGGGCCGGGTCAAACGCAGGGGCAGGCAGCGACAGGCAGCGGCAGGCTGGGGCAGGCTGGGGAGAGGCATGGGGGGCAGGGGCAGGCATGGGGGGCAAGGGAAGGCAGGGGCAGGCAGCGGCTGTTCAGGGCCAGCCCGTCACAACCAACCCGTCATGACCAGCCGGTCACAATCAACCCGTCATGGCCAGCCCGTCAATACCAGCATGGATGGCAAGTTCAAGCAGCCGAGGTTAAATTGCGCCAAGATCAGCCTTGACGAACCGGGGCCGGGTTAGCCAAGCTAAGCCAGCCAACCCGAAGGACCAAACATGCCAGAGATAGCCGAACTGGAACACCGCATCACCGCCGCTTTGGCCCGGATTGGCGCAGGGGTCGACCGGCTGGCTGCCGGATCCACCACCGCGGCGGGCGGTAGCGCTGATCCCGGCCAGATGGCGGATCTGGCCGAACTGCAGGCGCAACTGGCCACCGAACGCGCGGCCCATGCGGCGGCTGATGACGCGTTCAACCAGATGCGGATGCCGATGGCCGGCGACCAGACCGCGGAAGTTGACCGGCTGACCCGCCAGCTTGATGCCCAAGGGCTCGACAATCAGCGCCTGCGATCGTCCTTAGCCCAACTGCGGGAGGAATTGCGCCGGATCCGCGAGGCGGCGGTTCAGGGGCTGGCCGACGCGCCTTTGGTCAACCGCGCCTTGCAGGCGGAACTGGACAGCTTGCGCACGGTGCGCGCGTCCGAGACCGCCGAAATGGCCGACATCCTGGCAGCCCTTGGCCCGATCGTCGATGCAGAGGAGGCGCGCAGCCATGCCTGATCTTGAAATTACCATCGGCGAACGCAAATTTTTTGTCACCTGCCGGCCCGGTGAGGAGCATTTCCTGAACGCCGCAGCCAAAATGCTCGACGGGGAAGCAACGCCGCTGCAAGCCCAGATGGGCCGGCTGCCCGAGGCGCGGATGCTGTTGATGGCGGGGCTGATGCTGGCCGACCGCACCGCGAGTGTGGAAGATGAACTGCGGCAGGCCAAGCTGAAAATAGCCGAACTGCAAGACCGCCCGGTCGCCGAACGCGAGGTTGCCGTGGTGCCGCGTGAGGTGACCGATACACTGGCCGAACTCGCCGCGCGGGCGGAGGCTTTGGCCGATCTGGTGGAACAAAGGGTGCAATGACATGTCAAAAGCCAGCCCCGCGCTTGCCCTGCTGACCTTGGTTGCCGCCGGTCTGTCGGCCTGTGCCACCCCGCCGCCACCGCCAACCCCGGTGGCGGATGTCGGCGCAAAGGTGGTCAAATACACCTGTGCCGGCGGCAGCCACCTGACCGTGGCTTATGGCAATGGCACAGCGACCTTGGCTGGCCCCGAAACCCTGCTCGCCGATGCGACCGGCCAGCGCTATACTTGGCCGTCCGATGGCACCCACCATGTCTGGACCCTGGCCGGCGGTCTGGGCACCTTGTCGCTCAAGGACGGCGCGAAAGGAACCGAGACAGTGGTCCAATCGGCCTGCAAACCCGACGGCGTGGGCTGAACGAAGCGGGGGGCTAGCCCCCCCTTGCGCCATTTCTTCGCCCTTCGGGCAAATGGCTCACCCAGAGTATTTGTGCCCAGATGAAGGGGGAAGCGGTCAGGCGCATTGGCTGAAGCAGTCGGGCTTCCTGATGGAGGTCGTCAGGCCGGTCCGAACCCTCAGGCTTCCTTATTGGCCTGGCGGATTTTGGCTGAGGCTTCTTTGTTGAAGGCGACACCCTTGGCTTCCAGCAACTGGTCCAGTTCGCCCGACATGGTCATTTCGGTGACAATATCACAGCCGCCGACAAACTCGCCCTTAACGAACAGCTGCGGGATGGTCGGCCAGTCGGAGAAGTCCTTGATGCCTTGGCGAATCTCGGCATCTGCGAGGACGTTCACATCGGCAAATTCGATGCCCATGTAGTTGAGCACCCCGGCCACCCGCGAGGAAAACCCGCATTGCGGCATCATCTTGGTGCCCTTCATGAACAGAACCACGTCGTTCTGGCTCACGGTATCTTTGATCTTGTCGAGTGCGGTCATGGCTTTATCCCTGCAATTCTTGGGGTCAATCGGGGGCCTTGGTCGTCAGCGCCAGCGCGTGCAATTCGCCACTGGCACCGTCCATCTTGCCCTTCAGGCTGGCATAGACCGCGCGTTGCTGCTGCACCCGGTTCAGGCCTTTGAAACTGGCGTCGATCACTTCGGCCGACCAGTGGTTGCCGTCGCCCGCAAGGTCGGTGATCGTGACCTTCGCCTCCGGAAAGGTGGCGCGGATCAGGGCTTCGATATCGCGGGCTTCCATCGGCATCGGCGGTCTCCGTCATCTGACCTCAGATGTAAGGCTATGAGGGACGGTTCGCAAGCCCGCCGCCAGTCCAAGGTCAGGCCCGAGGTCAGGCGACCGCCTTGGCAAAGGCTTGGCGGTAAAGGCGGGAAAGCTCGGCCAAGGGCGCGGACTCGGGACCAAGTTTGACCATTGTGCCGCCGAAGTGACCGACCCATGCGGCAGGCACGCCCGACTCGACGGCGCGGGCGACGAGTTTGGAGGCTTTGGCCGCGGGCAGGGCCACGAGGTAGCGCGCCTGATCCTCGCCGTAGAGGGTGGCAATGTCGGCGGTATAGAAGGTCAGACCCAGCTTGGCGGCATCGGCCATCTCGAACGCGGCCAGCGCCAGCCCGCCATCGGACAGATCGGTGCAGGCATGGAACGCGCGGCCATTGGCGCGGATGAAGGTGCCATGGGCCTTTTCGGCGACAAGATCGACCGGAGGGGCGTCGCCCGCCTCAATCCCGAAGGCTTCCGCGAGCAGGGCGGATTGGCCAAGGTGGCCAAGGGTCGCGCCCACCAGCACCGCCACATCGCCGTCTTGGGCAAGGCCGCCGATCAGGGTTGCCGCGTCAGCCAGGATCCCCACCGCCCCGATGGTCGGCGTCGGCAAAATCCCCGCGCCATCGGTTTCGTTGTAAAGCGAGACGTTGCCGGACACGATCGGCATATCCAAGGCAATGCAAGCCTCGGCAATCCCTTGCAAAGCGCCAACCAACTGCCCCATGATCTCGGGCTTTTCGGGGTTGCCGAAGTTGAGGTTATCGGTGGTGGCCAAAGGCCGCGCCCCCACCGCAGACAGGTTGCGATAGGCTTCGGCGACCGCCTGCTTGCCACCTTCGCGCGGGTTGGCCTTGACATAGCGCGGCGTCACATCAGAGGTAAACGCCAGCGCCTTTTTGGTGCCATGGACCCGGACCACGCCAGCACCTATGCCCGGCCTGCGGATCGTGTCGGCCAGAACCTGGGCGTCATATTGTTCATAGACCCAGGCTTTGTGAGCGTAGGACGGCGCGGTGATCAGGGCGCGCAACGCGTCGATGGCCGTGATGGCGGGGATCGCGGGCAGGGGCGGCGGGGCAGGGGTTTCCAGCCAAGGGCGGTCGTATTCGGGGGCGCTGGAGGACAGTTTCGACAGCGGCAGGTCGGCTTTCACCTCCTCCCCATGCAGGATCAAAAAGCGGTCCTCGGCAATCGTCTCGCCCACGATGGCGAAATCCAGATCCCATTTGACAAAGATCGCCCGTGCCACCGCTTCCAACTCCGGCTTCAGGACCATCAGCATCCGTTCCTGACTTTCCGACAGCATCATCTCGTAAGCCGTCATCTGCGTCTCACGTTGCGGCACGGCGTCCAGTTGCAGCTTGATCCCGAGGCCACCCTTGTCGCCCATCTCGACCGCCGAACAGGTCAGGCCCGCAGCGCCCATATCCTGGATCGAGATCACAGCACCCGAGGCCATCAGCTCCAGACAGGCCTCGAGCAGCCGCTTTTCGGTGAAAGGATCGCCGACCTGCACGGTCGGGCGCTTTTCGTCGATCGAGGCGTCGAATTCGGCGGAGGCCATCGTCGCCCCGCCCACCCCGTCGCGCCCGGTCTTGGCCCCGAGATAGACCACCGGCATCCCGACCCCGCTGGCCACCGAGTAGAAAATCTTGTCGGCGTCCGCCAGGCCCGCGGCAAAGGCATTGACCAGACAGTTGCCGTTATAGCTGCGGTGAAAGCGGACCTCGCCGCCGACCGTCGGCACCCCAAACGCGTTGCCATAACCGCCAACCCCCGCGACCACGCCCTGCACCAGATGCGCGGTCTTGGGATGCGAGGGCACCCCGAAGCTCAAAGAATTCATCGCCGCAATCGGCCGTGCGCCCATGGTGAACACGTCGCGCAGAATGCCGCCGACGCCGGTCGCGGCCCCTTGGTAGGGTTCGATATAGGACGGGTGGTTGTGGCTTTCCATCTTGAAGATCACCGCCTGCCCGTCGCCGATATCGACCACCCCGGCATTCTCGCCCGGCCCGCAGATCACCTGAGGCCCGGTGGTCGGCAGGGTCCGCAGCCATTTCTTCGACGACTTGTACGAACAATGCTCGTTCCACATCGCCGAGAAGATGCCCAGTTCGGTGAACGACGGCGCGCGCCCGATGATGCCCAACAGCCGCTGATATTCGTCCGGCTTCAAGCCGTGGCGGGCAATCAGGTCGGGGGTGATGCTGGGCTCAGGATGGGGCTCTGGCATGGCAGTCTCCTGCAGGGGTCAGGGCCTCTTAGGACAAGCGCGCGGCCGGGAACAGGGGCCTAGGCGCACCCCGGCCCCGAAGCCCCAAGTTTTTTTCGCCCGGCAGTCGAAGCGATGTCGAATTTGCGGCATGGTGGGCGTCCTTGGTTCACCAAACATAAAGGAAGCCCGATGACCTTTGCCATCACCGCCCCCTATGCCGCCGTTCTGACCGTGCTATATGTCGTTTTGTCGCTGCTCGTCATTCGCGCCCGGACGAAAACCACCATCACGCTTGGCGACAAGGTGACGACCGCCTGCTGGAGGCATCGCGCCGCCAGATGAACTTTGTCGAAAACGTGCCCCTTACCTTGACGCTGATGATGCTGGCCGAGGCCGGTGGTGCCAGCGCCATGGTGGTGAACATCGCCGGTATCGTCCTTGTGGTGGCGCGTCTGGTTCACCCGTTCGGTATTACTGTGACCAAAACCTTTCACCCGCTTCGCTTCGCAGGCGCGGTCGCCACCCAGGTGGTCCAGCTTGCCATGGTTGTCGTGCTGGTGATGCACCGTTTCGCCTGAATTTACGCCTGAAACCCCACCCCAAACCTGATCGGACATATCATGCAATACCTTGCCCTGATTTACGCGGCCCCGGCGGCCAACCCGAAATATGGCTCGCCCGAATTCGGCACCATGATGGCGGGCTACAACGCCCTCACCGCCGAGTTGAAAGCCAAAGGTGCCTTCAAGGCCGGTGAGGGTCTGAAAGGTGTGGAGACGGCAACCTCGGTCCGGGTCCGTGGCGGCAAGACCGAAACGATGGACGGCCCCTTTGCCGAAACCAAAGAGCATCTTGGCGGCTTCTACCTGATTG
>JAYTQA010000259.1:0-3654 GCA_043746955.1 bacterium
TGCAGGGTCGGCACTTTCTTCGGTCAGGGCCAGACTGCCCCCAACCAGACTGCCCGCCACCAAAGCGCGCGGGGCAAAGCGCAGGATGTCGCCGGGTTCCTCCTCGATGCGGTAGTCCGGCAGGCCATCGGCGCGGATGATCTCGCGCAGCATGGCGCGGAACACCCGGCGCGGCGAGGTCGAGCCGGATTTCTTCAACAGGGTTTCCAGCGAGACGCGCCATTCGGGCTGCCTGCCCACATGCTTGCGGGCGATCTCGTAAAGCCTGCGCTCCAGCGGTTTGCGCAAGGTGAAATAGGCGCGGCTGAGGGTCAGCACCGATTTCGACAGGACCGCCCGGTAAAGCCAATCGGACAGCGTGACCGAGACCGAGACCATCCGCCCTGCCCGTGTCAGGCGCACGATCTCCCAGGCCTCGATCAGGCCAAAGCCAGAGGTGGTCTCGACCTCGCCGGTCACGATGTTGGTGGTGATGCGGGTGCCGGCCAGGCGTTCGAACGCCTCGCGCAGGCGCTGGTAACCATCACCCGAGGTCTCGCGCCCGGTGGCCAGAAGAAGGTCATGCGCGGTCAGGGTCAGCACGCGTGAGGTGGGCTGGCCTGCGTTCAGCGCCGCCATCAGCTGGCTGATGCAGAAAATCAATATATCGGCGTCAAAGATCGTGGCACGGCCCTTGACCGAAGGTGTGACGGTGATCTCTGTCGCATTGTGGTGATAGGTCAGGATGCGCAGGTCGGGCCGTGTCGACAGCGAGAACAAGGGATGCTCCATGCTGGCCAGATCGTGCTTGGGCACCGCGCCGAAGAAATCACAGACGAAGAAATCGACCTGCGGCGGTGGCGGCCGTTTGACCCGCACCCGGGCTGAAACCGCCGCCCTCATGGCAAAGGTCCCTTCATCGCACGGACCCGGTCACATGCTGGCCGGCCAAAACTGCACGAGGCCTCAAAGTACCGGCGCCCGCGTCACCCCGGCGCGCCATCACACAAGCCTGCGCGGCAGCATCCCGCCCTGATCGCCCGTCCCCATGCCCTGCCCCACATCGTTTGTTATCGTCGTTTCATTGACACCCACGCTAGGGGATCTGGGACACCCACGCTAGGGGATCTGGCCTCTCCCGTCCAGAATGGCCTTCGGGGGATCGGAGTCGCTTCAGCGTGGTATCAGAGTCGCCCGAACGTGGGATCAGAGTCGGCTCCGGAAAAAAAGCCGTCTCATGGCGTTTGCGATCAAGGACTTGGGGGACAATGGACAGGACGTAACTCTATAAATAACATCCATCTAACTCAGAAATATTTGGCGGCGGCCAGATTTGCTGTGGCAATGCCCTGCCCAAGCCACAGGGTTTGCTGAGAATCACCAGAGATGTTCACTCATACTTGCCATGTTGCGCCTTTTGCGGCATCTTGTGAAAAAAGCTGAACATAAGCGCCAGAGGCCGAGACCGATGACCGAGCAAGCCTTGCCGCCCTATTTCAACATCGCGCCCGACAAGGCCGCCAAGTCGCTGGGGACCGGCACCTCGACCAGTGATTTCGCCGCGATCGCCGAGGCCTGCAGGCGGGGCCACGATGACCTCGCGCGGCGCGGCATGGACGCCAGCGGTGCCAAGAAGCTGCGGCTGTTCTCGACCTGGGAGATTACCAAATATCTGATCCCGGTCGCCGTGCAACACTTTCGCCGCGTGCTGCGCCTCAACCCCGATCTGCCGCAGGGCCATGCCGATACCGACGGCGGTGCGCGCTGGTTCAGTCTGGATGATGTGCTGCGCCTGCGCGCCCATTTCGGGCAAGAGGGCTCCAAGGCCAAAGAGTACCTGCCCTATCGGCCCGCCGGTCTGCCCGCCAAGATCGTGGCCGTGGCCAACTTCAAAGGCGGCGTCGGCAAGACCTCGACCTGCGCGCATCTGGCGATGTCGGCGGCTTTGGACGGCTACAAGGTGCTGGTGATCGATCTGGACAGCCAAGGCTCGATGACCTCGATCTTCGGCACGCGGGTGGCCGATGAATGGGGCACGGTGTTTCCGCTGCTGGCCCGGCACTACGCCCAAAGCCTGCGGGCCGACAACCAGCGCCGGGCCGATCGCGGCGAGGCTCCGGTGCCCCTGGACGACACCCTGTCCGAAGCTTTGAAGATCACCTCCGCGCAGGTGATCCAGAAAACCCATTGGCCCAACATCGACCTGATCGGCGCACAACTGAACCTGTATTGGGCCGAGTTCCAGATCCCGGTCTGGCGCATGGCGTCACGCGGCTGGAAGCTTTGGGATGCTTTGACCGACATCCTGGCGGCTGACGGCGTGCTGGACGCCTATGACGTGATCTTCCTCGATACGCCGCCAGCGCTTGGCTACCTGACGATCAACGGTCTGGCCGCAGCCGACATCCTGCTGGTGCCGCTTGGCGCCTCGTTCCTCGAGTTCGACTCCACTGGCCGGTTTTTCGACATGCTGCATTCCACCTTCAACTCGATCGAAGAGGGTGAGAACATCGCCGCCCGCGCCCTTGGCCGACCGGAACTGGCCTTCGAATGGGATGCCGTGCGCGCCGTCATCACCCGCTATGACGCGGGCCAACAGGCCGAGATGGCCGGTCTGATCCAGGCCTACATGGGCAAGACCCTGTCGCCGTGGCGTCAGGATTACACCGCCCTGATCGGTCAGGCCGGCGAAAGCGTCAATGGCATCTACGAGGCCGACTACCGCGATTTCAACCGCGAAACCTATGCGCGCGGCCGTTCGACCTTTGATGAGACCTATGCCGGGCTGAAGGAACTTCTCCTCGGCGCATGGCGGCGCGACGAATTGGCCGCATCGAAACGACCGGAGGGCGAAGCATGAAAAGGCTTTCCGGTGAATATCAAAAAAAATCGTTTATCATCAATGCATTAACCGTTTTCGTTTCGCGTGCGAAACATGTCGGCCTTGTTTCGCGTCCGGACCAGAAGGGGCATCCCCATGGCCAAGCGTAAACGTCTGACCCTGCCCGGTGATCCATCTGGCGAACTGCCCCCTGCTTCCTCCGTCCCGCCGGAGACCCCTGCCCTGTTCCCGCTTGGCACCGCACGCGGCACGCCACCCATTGCCCGCGTCGCCGGTGAGGCTTCGGCGGTTGCGGCCCTTTCTGATCTCGCCACAGAGATGGCCTCCGCGCGCGACACGGGCCGGATGGTCCAGTCCTTGGCCCTTGACGCCATCGACGCCGATTATCTGGTGCGCGACCGCATGGTCGCCGACGAGGCCGAGCTTGAGGTCCTGATGCAGTCCCTGCGCGCCCGGGGCCAGCAGATGCCGATCGAGGTGGCAGCCCTGCCCGCCACCCATGATGGTGACCAGAACAGTGACCGCTACGGCCTGATCTCTGGCTGGCGTCGTCTCAGCGCGCTGCATCGCCTGCGTGCCGAGGCACCGGGCGATCCCCGCTTCACCCGCGTGCTGGCCATCCTGCGCCGGCCAGAAGCCGCGTCCGAAGCCTATCTCGCCATGGTCGAGGAAAACGAGATCCGGGTCGCCCTCAGCTACTACGAACGGGCCCGCATCGTGGCCCGCGCCACCGAACAGGGCGTGTTCCCCGACACCAGCGCTGCCCTTTCGCAGCTGTTCGCCGCTGCCAGTCGCGCCAAGCGGTCCAAGATCGGGTCCTTCCTGCGCATCGT
>JAYTQA010000260.1:0-3654 GCA_043746955.1 bacterium
CATGTTAGCGAACGGCGGTCGCCCTGGGAAGAGCAGAAGTCGCTGGTTTTGCAGGCAGGCGTCCTTCTGCAGTACTACAGTTATTGGACTGGCCAGAACCGTGATTTCGGCAGTAAGATAGCGCCGGAGGTATTGTCATGTCCAATGATTGCTATCTAACTTTTTGCCCGGTCGCGAAAGCCTGTGAAGTGCTGGAACCGCGCTGGACGATATTGGTTTTAAGCGAACTTTTCCTCGGCGCCGCACGGTTTAACGAGATCCACCGGGGCGTCCCGGCCATGTCGCCGACCTTGCTGTCGCGTCGGTTGAAGGAAATGGAAAAGAACGGCCTGCTGACCCGGACCGTCAAAGGCCTGCGGGGCGAAATTACTTATGCGACCACACCGATCGCCGAGGAATTGCGCCCGGTCGTGCAGGCGCTTGGCAAGTGGGCGCACCGCAATGTCGACCGCGACCTGACGCTGGATCATCTGGATTCAGGGCTCTTGATGTGGAATGTGCGGCGCAAGGTGGATGTGTCGATGATGCCGCCAGCGCGGCAATGGGTGATCCATTTCAATTTTCCGGATCAAGAGCTGGAGGTCGACAATTTTTGGTTGGTGGCGTGTCGCGGCAAGCCGGCCGATCTCTGCACGATTGATCCGGGGCAGGAGGTCGATTTGTTCGTGCATGGCAATTTGCGCGCGATGACTTCGGTCTTTCTGGGCTTTACCACGCTTGGCGGTGAAATGTCGCGCGGCAAGATCCAGCTGACCGGAGAGAAGCGTCTGGCCGCGACGATGACCGACTGGTTTGTACCGTCGGTTTACGCGGCGGCCTGACCGCGGCACTGCCAAAATTGTAGCGGTTTGCTACAGTTCGCACACTGGCCGCAGCAGAAGTTGCAGTGCTATTCCATGAGGGGCGGCGGCAAAGGTTCAAGTCCGTCGTTTGGCGGGGCGGTTTTGCGCCCCGTCCACCCAAAACTCAAAGGAAAGATGATGCAAAGTTCATTGAACAAAACCACCGATAGCGCGGAGGCCTCGGCACCTGATTTGGTGGCGCTGAAGGCCAAGCAACAGGCGGCCTGGTCGTCTGGCGACTATGCGGTGGTCGGATCTACGGTGCAGATCGTCGGCGAGATGTTGTGTGAAGCGGTTGATCTGCGCGCCGGCGAAACCGTGCTCGATGTGGCGGCGGGCAACGGCAATGCCACGCTGGCCGCCGCACGCCGCTGGGGCAAGGTGACCTCGACCGATTATGTGCCAGCCTTGTTGGAGCGCGGGAGGGCCCGGGCGGTGGCCGATGGTCTGGACGTGGCGTTTCAGACCGCCGATGCCGAGGCGCTGCCGTTCGCCCTTGGCCAATTCGATGTGGTGCTGTCGACATTTGGCGTCATGTTCACCGCCGACCATGCCAAGGCGGCGGCGGAAATGACCCGGGTGTGCCGCAAAGGCGGGCGGATCGGGATGGCGAACTGGACACCGGCTGGGTTTATCGGCCAGGTGTTCAAAACTCTGGGCCGCCATGTCCCGCCCGCGCCGGGGGCCAAATCGCCAGCGCTGTGGGGTACGCCGGACCATTTGCACGCGCTGTTTGGGCCGCACGGAAATCTGGCCGTGACCGAGCGCAGCTTTGCCTTCCGCTACCGTTCGCCCGCCCATTTCATCGAGACGTTCCGCACCTGGTACGGACCGATGCTCAAGGCGTTTGCCGCACTGCCGGATGCCGGTAAAGTGGCGCTGGAGCGTGACCTGCTTGACCTGATCGGCCAGATGAACCGAGCGAAAGACGGCACGATGGTGGTCGACAGCACCTATCTGGAAGTGGTTGTCACGAGAAACGGATAGGCGCAAAAAACGGCTGGGTCCAAAAAACGGCTGGGTCCAAAAACGGTTAGGCCCTAAAAAAACGCGCCGGGCAACCGGCGCGTCTTGTCATCTTGAAGAACAGGTTTACTGCCGATCCTGCGGGTCACATCCCCAAGCTGGCCTTATACAGCTTGATCTGGCTGTCACGCCCGATCTGGTCGGTGATCTTCTCCCAAGCTGCCGCAATCGCGTCTGCGGTTTCCTGCGCGGTTTTATACTTGCCGGCATAGCCCTTGGCCAATTCATCCTCGGCCACCGAGTAGTACTGGAAGATGCCCGGGATCCGCGGCTCGATCGCGGCGTTCGGGTGGTTGTAGCTGTCGCCCTGGCTGCCAAGGTAGTTCGCTATATAGGCCTTGTCATAGCCCGCCGCGGCCCATTCATCATAGTTGAAGTGACTGTTGCGGTAGGGCTGGAAGCCTGACGGGTAAGCCGTGGTCCACAGGCTCAGGTCTTTGCCGCCAAGGTGGGCCGCTGCCGACCACGCCGCCTTGCGCTTTTTGTCGTCCTTCGACACACGGCTCGTCACATAGACGCCCCAGCCGAGGTAAGCCATGTTGGGGGCGAAGTTCTCTTTCGTCTCCCAGGCGCTGGTCTTGCGGTTGTAGACCTTGTCGGTGCCGGGGTTGATCGAGAAGCCCACGACGTCGCCCACCACCGAAGTGTCCGAGGTTTTGGCGCTGGAGCCCACGTCGCCCCACCAGCAGATCATCGACCCGGTGCCAGCAAGGAATTGCTGGAACGCGGTGGTGCCGGGGTCGGCGTTGATCTGGTCGGCGGGCAGGTTCGGGATGTTGTCCATTACGTCCTGAATGGCCTGAACCCAACCGGGGTTGTTGACCAAAGGCTTCATCGTGTCCGGGTCGAACAGCCACGCCGGATCGCCGGGGTATTTGACGTAAGGTGTGGCGCGGTCTTCCAGGAAGTAGAAGCCAAAGCCGCCCCAGCCCTTCAGCGGGTCAAGGAAGCCCACGGCGTCTTGCTTGGTCAGCGGGTCTTTCTGCCCTTTGACTTTCTTGGACACTTCGGCAACTTGCGACCACTTGGTCGGCGGCACCTTCATGCCAGAGATCGAGCCTTCGCCGAAATAATCCTTGCGATAGGCGAAGGTATGGCTGTCGCCGTCGATGTTGACCCGGTAGGTCTTGCCCGCCCAGGTGCCGACCGGCGGTTTGAGGTAGTTCACATAATCCTCAACGTCGATCTGCTTCTTGACCCAATCCGGCATCTCGTCCAGCAGGCCCTTGCCAGCGGTGTCACCTTCAAATGGCGCGCCCATCTCGATGATGTCGAAGTCAACCGTGCCGGTGGCAATCGCTTGCTGCAGGCGCGGGTTGTAGTCGGCCTGGGCGAGGTCGATCCAGTTGATCTTGGCACCGGTGTAGGTTTCCCACGGCTTGAGAAAGCCACGGAACAGGAAGTTGTGCAGGTTCTGGTTGTTCAGCCCCATGAACGTCAGTTCCAGCCCGGCAAACTCGCCTTCCTTGACACTGGCCTTGGTGGCCCCAAGGCACAAGTCGCCGACCTTTTGCCAATCGGCGTCGGTGGGCGAGCCTTTGCCGACGCCCGGAATCGCGAGGATTTTCTGGCGCAGCGCGTCATCGGCCGAAGCCGGGGTGGCAAAGCCGCCCAGCCCACCTGCCATCGACAAGGCGCCGACCGAGGCCGCACCTTTCAGCACGCCGCGCCGGGTCAGCCCGTTTCTTACGATGTGATCGTATAGCTCAACTTTCATTCGTTCCTCCGCATTGGTTCCGCCTTGCACGGCAGGTTCAGGTTTTGCAAAGTTTGGCACCCTTTTTGG
>JAYTQA010000261.1:0-3652 GCA_043746955.1 bacterium
CGGGCGCGGGCGCGCTGGTAGCCGAATTGTTGGCCGGCCTGCCGCTGCCTGCGCTGCTGATCGGGGCGGATGCGCGGGTGCTGGCGGCCAATCCGGCGGCCGAGGCGCTGTTGGGCGTCGGGCTGGGCACGGGTCTGGGCGCGGGGCTGGGCGCCGGGCTGGGTGCCGGTTTGGTCGGGCGGCATCATGCGATCGTGCTGCGCCAGCCCGAGGTGTTGTCAGCGATTGCCACCGCCGCCCGCACCCGGCAACCGACCGAGGCGCGCCACGCGGTGCCCGGCCTCAGCCACGAGGTAAGCCACCGGGTGACCGCCGCCGCCGTGGGGTCGGGTGTCTTGTGCACCTTTGAGGATTTGTCAGACCGCGAACAGATGGACGCGATGCGCCGGGATTTTGTGGCCAATGTCAGCCATGAGTTGCGCTCCCCGCTCACCTCGGTTCTGGGCTTCATCGAAACCCTGCGCGGCCCTGCGCGTGGCGATGCCGCCGCCCGCGACCGGTTTTTAGCCATCATGCAGACCGAAACCGAACGCATGGTGCGCCTGGTGCGTGACCTGTTGCATCTGTCCAAGGTCGAGGCGCAGGAACGCCAGCGCCCGACCGACACCCATGACGTGACCCGCCTGATCCTGTCGGCGGTGCACAGCTTGCGGCCGTTTGCGGCGGCGAACCGGGTGACGCTGATCCTGACCGGGCTGGACCAGCCTGCCGAGATTTTCGCCGACCCTGACCAGATCACCCAGGTGGCGACGAACCTGGTGGAAAATGCGATCAAATACGGCGGGGCGGACCGCGAGGTGCGGGTGACTTTGGTGCGCGAAGCTGGTCCGCGCGGCCCGATGATCCGCCTGTCGGTGCAGGATCAGGGCGAGGGGATCGATTCGTTTCACCTGCCGCGTCTGGCCGAACGGTTCTACCGGGTCGACGGCCACCGCTCGCGCGAAAACGGCGGCACCGGGCTTGGCCTTGCCATCGTCAAGCACATCGCCCATCGGCATCGCGGGCGGTTGGTGATCGAAAGTGTGGTCGGGCAGGGATCGACCTTTGCGATTTTGCTGCCAGCCTGACGCCGGGCAAGGCCACGATTTTTCGGCGAAAAATCACGGGACACGGTTTTTCTGCGAAAAACCAACCGGCCGACACCGGCGGACATGAGGCGGATTTTTCGCCGAAAAATCGTCTTGCCAATTTTTCACAGAAAAATTGTGCGGCGCGGGCAAAAGCTGGCTGTCATCATTCTGTTACACAATTGTCGCAAAACTTAAGCCTGCAGGCCTTAACAGCGCCAGGATGACGGGCGGCCAACCGGGTCTCCCTGCCACTTGGACCGGAGAAAAAATGTCCCTCTTGAAAGTTTCCACCGCGGCCTTAGCGATCGTTGCGGCCACCACGCTCGCGGCGTCGGCCCGCGAACAGCTGCAAATTTCCGGCTCCTCGACCGTGTTGCCCTTCGCCACTATCGTGGCCGAAGCGTTCGGCGAACAGGGCAAGTTCAAGACCCCGGTGGTGGAAGGCGGCGGTTCGGGTGCGGGCCGCAAGAAGCTCTGTGAAGGCGTTGGTGAAGGCACGATTGATATTGCCAACTCGTCTTCCAAAATCACCCAGAAAGACCTTGATGCCTGCAAGGCCGCAGGGGTCTCAGACATCATGGAAATCCGCATCGGGTTTGACGGAATCGTGTTTGCGTCTGACGTGGCCGGGCCTGATTTTGCTCTGACCGCAGCGCAGGTTTACAGCGCAGTGGCGGCGCAAGTTGCAAAAGACGGCAAACTTGGGCCGAACACTGCAAAAACTTGGGCCGATGTTGATGCGTCACTGCCCAAGCAGGCCATCCTAGCCCTGATCCCCGGCTCCAAGCACGGCACGCGCGAAGTGTTCAACCAGAAGATTCTGGAAGCGGGCTGCAAGAAAACCGGAGCGTTTGATCTCTTCAAAGCTGCCTCAACCGGCGCGGACGACAAGGCCAAAGAAGGCGACGCCGCCAAGGCTTGCGATTCCGCCCGCACCGATGGCTCTGCGGTCGAAATCGACGGCGATTATACTGAGACCCTGTCGCGTCTGGCCGCCAACAAGAACGCCATGGGCGTGTTCGGCCTGTCGTTTTATGAAAACAACACCGACAAGCTGAAAGTCGCAACGATGGACGGCATCGTGCCTTCGACTGCGACCATCGCGGATGGCAGCTATCCGGTGTCGCGCCCGCTGTTCATGTATGTCAAAAAGCAGCACATCGGTGTGGTGCCGGGCTTGCAGGAATACCTCGACTTCTTTGTGTCCAATGACATGGTCGGGCCCGAAGGCAAGCTGGTCGCCTACGGTCTGGTCGCCGACCCGAACCTCGCGCAGACCCAGGCCGATGTGAAGGCCGACAAGCTGATGGCGCCGTTGAAGTAACCGGGGTAAAGGGCGCGCGGGGGGATCCTTCGCGCGCCTGACTTTGCGGGAACTCCCTAAAACCACAGGTCTGACATGAGCCTTGGCCTTTTGTGCCTGATCCTTCTTGCGCTGGGGCTGCTTGGCTATTGGCTGGGCCAACGCCGGGCCGTAGCTTCAGCGGGCGGCGACATCCGCAAGCTGCATTCGCTGCCGGTGTTTTATGGCCGGATCACCGCGCTGGCGGTTTTGATCCCGGCGTTTGGGCTGATCGTGGTCTGGTTGCTGCTCGAAGGTTTTGCCATTCAGGCCAGTGCGGTAGCGCAACTCGCACCGGCTGATATTGCCGCCGAAGGCAACCTGAGCCTGATGCTGGCCGATGTGACGCGGCTGGCCGCTGGCCTTGCGGGCTTGGACGGGCAAGGCGCGGATCTGGCGGCTTTGGCCAAAAACCCTGCCGCGCTGAAAACCGCCCTTAGTGCGGCGCGCGTGGTCCTGGCCCATGATCCTAACCCGCACATGATTGCGGCGGCCGAGGCGGCGCGCGCCACCGCCCACACCTCCCGCCGGTTGCTGACCGGGTTAGCGCTGGTTCTGGCGCTGGCGGGCCTCGGCTGGGGCCTGAGCCGGATCACCCCGGACTTCCGCGCCCGCAACGCGACCGAGCGGGTGGCGATGGGCCTGCTGATTGCCGCCTCCCTGATCGCGGTTTTGACCACGGTCGGAATCGTGGCGTCGCTCTTGACCCAGACGATCCATTTCTTCGAACTGTACCCGGCGTCGAAATTCTTCTTCTCCACGTCCTGGAACCCCAAGTTCGGCGGCGGATCGGACCTTGGCATCTGGCCCCTGGTCTGGGGCACGCTCTATGTCTCGGCCATAGCGCTGATCGTGGCGGTGCCGATCGGTTTACTTTCAGCGATCTACCTCGCCGAATACGCCTCCAGACGGATGCGCTCGGTGGTCAAGCCGCTGATCGAGATTCTGGCCGGCATCCCGACCATCGTCTATGGGTTGTTCGCGCTGATCACCGTCGGGCCGTTGCTCCGCGACTGGATCGCGATGCCGATGGGTCTGGGCAATTCGTCGTCCTCGGTGATGACGGCGGGTCTGGTGATGGGGATCATGGTGATCCCGTTCGTCTCGTCGCTGTCCGACGACATCATCAACGCGGTGCCCCAAAGCCTGCGCGATGGCTCGCTGGGCCTTGGGGCGACCCCGTCCGAGACGATCCGCCAAGTGGTGATCCCCGCCGCTTTGCCCGGCATTGTCGGGGCGG
>JAYTQA010000262.1:0-9672 GCA_043746955.1 bacterium
GCAGGCTCCACTTTCCGCAATCCCGCAGGTCATTCCTCGACCGGAAAACCCGATGACACCCACGAACTGAAGGCCTGGAAGGTCATCGACGACGCCGGAATGCGGGGGGCAAAACGCGGCGGTGCCCAAATGTCGCCGATGCACTCCAACTTTTTGATCAACACCGGCGGCGCCACGGCGGCAGACTTGGAAAATCTGGGCGAAGACGTGCGAAAAAGGGTTTTCACAAACTCCGGTATCACGCTACTATGGGAAATCATGCGCGTCGGCGAACCGGCGGCACAATAACAAGAAAACCGGCAAAGTCCGGGTGAGGCAGTAATGGTGGGCAGGCTTGCAACAGCAGGCTCCCGCGTGGCGGTACTGATGGGTGGGTTTTCCGTAGAGCGGGAAGTCTCGCTGTCGTCAGGGCATGAATGTGCCAAAGCCTTGCGGGTGGCTGGGTATGACGTGGTCGAGCTTGACGCTGGCCGCGATCTGGCCACGCGTCTGAGCGAGATAAAACCTGCGATTGTTTTCAACGCCTTGCATGGCCGCTGGGGTGAGGATGGCTGCGTACAGGGCCTGCTGGAATGGTTGGGCGTCCCCTACACCCACTCCGGCGTTCTGGCCTCCGCGCTTGCGATCGACAAATCCGCCACCAAGGCCGCCTATGTCGCCGCTGGTCTGCCGACCGTGCAATCGGTCCTTGCCAGCCGTGAGGATGTTGCCAAATCCCACATCCTGCCGCCGCCTTACGTGGTCAAGCCGAACAACGAGGGCTCCTCAGTCGGGGTTTATATCGTGCGTGAGGGCGCCAATGCGCCAAGGTTGGCTGCGACGATGCCCGAAGTGGTGATGGTCGAAACCTATGCGCCGGGGCGGGAACTGACCACGACGGTTCTGGGTGACCGGCCGCTGGCGGTGACCGATATCATCACCTCGGGCTGGTATGATTATGACGCCAAATACAAGGTCGGCGGCAGCCGCCACGAAATTCCGGCCAATATCCCCAAGGAAATCTCTGACGCCTGCCTCGACTATGCCTTACGCGCCCACCGCGCTTTGGGTTGCCGGGGCTTAAGCCGCACCGACTTCCGCTGGGATGACACCCGCGGGCTTAACGGCTTGATATTGCTGGAAACCAACACCCAGCCCGGGATGACGCCAACCTCGCTCGCCCCTGAGCAGGCGGCGTTTTGCGGCATGTCTTTCCCTGAATTGTGCGACTGGATCGTAAAGGATGCCTCATGCAATCGCTAGGTCGCGCTATCCCGCTGCGCCGAGATCCGGCCCCCAGCCGTTGGGCCTACCGGATGCAGCGGCTGTGGTTGACGCCCTTGTTCCGCGCAACCATCCGGATCGGGCTGCCGGCGTTTTTCATCGTGCTGGCACTTGGCATCTACCTGTCTGATACCGCCCGGCGCGACGCGTTTGCCAATCTGGCGGTGGCTGCGAAAGACAAGGTGACCGAACGCCCGATGTTCATGGTCAACCTGTTGTCGATCAACGGCGCTTCGCCCGAACTCGCCGATGCGGTGCGCGGCAAGCTGGATCTGCGCCTGCCGCAATCTTCGCTCGCGCTGGACCTGAGTGCGATCCGGGTCAGCGCCGAACGGCTGGATGCGGTGGCGAGTGCCGTGGTGCGGCTTGGGGCAGGCAATGTTTTGCAGGTGACGATCACCGAACGCCAGCCGACCTGGGTTTGGCGCACCGCCGCTGGCCTGATGCTGCTGGACGCCAGCGGCCACCGGATTGCGGGCCTGGCCGCGCGCGAAGACCGCGCCGACCTGCCCTTGGTGGCGGGGGAGGGGGCTGATCAGGCCGTGACCGAGGCGCAGGCCGTGCTGACCGCTGCCGCCCCGTTCACCGCCCGCATCCGCGGTCTGATCCGGATCAGTGACCGCCGCTGGGATCTGATGCTCGACCGCGACCAGCGCATTCTTCTGCCCGCCGACGCCCCGGTGGCCGCCGTCGAAGGCCTGATCGCCCTTGATAAGGCGGAACAAATCCTCGCCCGCGACCTGACTGTCGTTGACTTGCGCAACCCGCAGCACCCCGTCCTGCGCCTCGCCCCGCCCGCCATGAACGCCTTGCGCCAGTCTCAAGGCCTGACCGTTTTCCCGGAGTCCAAGACATGACCGACCTGTACCAATCTCAGCGTGCGATGCGGAACATGCGGAAGGCAGCCCTGCAACGCGGGGTAATTGCCATTCTGGATGTCGGCACTTCGAAGATCGCTTGCCTGATCTTGCGGTTTGACGGGTTGGATGAGGGGGCAGAGCCGGACGGTGTAGGCTCGATGGCCGGACAGTCGAACTTTCGGGTGATCGGGGCGGCCACGACCAAATCGCGCGGGGTTCGCTTCGGCGAGATCAGTGCGATGAACGAAACCGAACGCGCGATCCGCACTGCGGTTCAGGCCGCGCAGAAAATGGCCAATGTGCGGGTCGATCACGTCATCGCCTGCTTCTCGGGTGGTGAGCCGCGCAGCTATGGTTTGGCCGGCGAGATTGACCTGGCTGACACTGTGGTCAAGGAAAACGATGTGGCGAGGGTGCTGTCGGCCTGCGATGTGCCCGATATTGGCGAGGGGCGCGAGGTGATCCATGCCCAGCCGGTCAACTTCGCTTTGGACCATCGCTCCGGATTGGGCGATCCGCGCGACCAGATCGGCAATCGCCTCGCCTGCGACATGCACCTTTTGACGGTCGATGCGGCGGTCGTGCAGAACCTGCTCTATTGCATCAAGCGGTGCGATCTTGACCTCGCCGGGATCGCGTCGTCGTCCTATGCCTCGGGGATTGCCGCACTGGTGGAGGATGAGCGCGAGTTGGGGGCCGCCTGCATCGACATGGGGGGCGGGTCGACCGGGCTGTCGATCTTCATGAAAAAGCACATGATTTTCTCGGATTCGGTACGTTTGGGCGGCGATCATGTCACGTCAGACATCGCGCAATGCCTGCATGTGCCGGCGGCGGTAGCCGAGCGGATCAAGACCAAACACGGCGGCGTGCACGCGACCGGCATGGACGACCGTGAGATGATTGAAATCGGCGGCGACTCGGGCGACTGGGACAAGGACCGTCGTCAAGTCAGCCGCACCGAACTGATTGGCATCATCCGGCCAAGGGTTGAGGAAATTCTGGAGCAGGTCGCCGAACGCCTGGCTGCCGCAGGGTTCGAAAGCCTGCCCAGCCAGCAGATCGTCCTGACCGGCGGGGCGAGCCAAATTCCCGGACTGGATGGCTTGGCCTCCCGCATCCTAGGCCAGCGCGTCCGCATGGGGCGGCCTTTGCGGGTGCAGGGCTTGCCACAAGCCGCCACCGGGCCCACCTTTGCCTCCACCGTTGGCCTCTGTCTGTTCGCGGCCCATCCGCAGGACGAATGGTGGGATTTTGACATTCCAGCCGAACGATACCCGGCGCGGTCGCTCAAACGGGCGCTGAAATGGTTCAAGGACAACTGGTGACTCGCAACATACAGCGCAAACACCGATATAGCGGGGCAAAACCGGCACAATTCCCCATATTTTGTGGGTGACGTGATGTTTTTTCGTGACCTTGGGGCATAGTGTGGCTAGAATCCAGAATAAGTCGGGTTCTGCCGCGCTGCCTAGTGCAACCGGGCAGGAGCCGGGCGTGGGACGGAACGATCAAATGCAGCGCGGGGCTGCTGCTTCACAACAAGAAACGGCGGGACGTAAAATGACATTGAATCTGATGGTCAATGCGGAGCGCGACGAATTGAAGCCGCGCATCACGGTTTTCGGCGTCGGTGGTGCCGGGGGCAACGCGGTCAACAACATGATCGACAAGAACCTTGAGGGCGTCGAATTCGTCGTCGCCAACACCGATGCGCAGGCGCTGCAACAAAGCCGTTCTGCCAACAAGATCCAGATGGGTTTGAAGGTCACCGAGGGTCTTGGTGCCGGGGCGCGACCCACGGTCGGGGCTGCCGCCGCCGAGGAATCGATCGAGCAGATTGTCGATCATCTGGCCGGAGCACATATGTGCTTTATCACCGCCGGGATGGGTGGCGGCACTGGCACCGGGGCCGCGCCAATCATCGCGCAAGCCGCCCGCGAATTGGGTGTGCTGACCGTGGGGGTGGTGACCAAACCCTTCCAGTTTGAGGGCAACAAGCGGATGCGTCAGGCCGAAGAAGGCATCGAGGCGCTGCAGAAGGTGGTCGACACGCTGATCGTGATCCCGAACCAGAACCTGTTCCGGCTTGCCAACGAACGCACCACGTTCACCGAAGCGTTCGCCATGGCCGATGACGTTCTGTATCAAGGGGTTAAGGGTGTGACCGATCTGATGGTGCGCCCCGGCCTGATCAACCTCGACTTCGCCGACGTGCGCGCGGTGATGGACGAGATGGGCAAGGCGATGATGGGCACCGGTGAGGCGACCGGTGCTGACCGTGCTGTGCAGGCGGCAGAAAAGGCGATTGCCAACCCGCTGCTGGATGAAATCTCGCTGAACGGCGCAAAAGGTGTGCTGATCAACATCACTGGCGGTTATGACCTCACCCTGTTCGAATTGGACGAGGCGGCGAACATCATCCGCGACAAGGTCGACCCCGATGCGAATATCATTGTGGGTTCCACGCTCGACATCAATATGGAAGGCGTGCTGCGGGTTTCGGTCGTGGCCACCGGCATCGACATCAAACGCGAAAAGTCGGAAACCCCGATTGCGCGGCGGTCGATGCACGAACCGCTCAAGCCGATGCCGATGTCAGCACCGGCACCGGAAGCCCGGCGTGAAGCTGCTGCACCGATGGCGCAGCCGATGGCTGCCGCCGAATCGTCAGACGTCGAGTTCGAACCGGCCCCGGCGTTTGAGCCTGAGGTGGACGAGGTTCCGGCCCCGGCCTACCGCCCGGCACCGCCACCCGAGGCGCGCCCGGCCGCCCGTGATGCCGATGCGGCAAGCTTCATCGCCCCGCGTCCCCGCCCGATGGGGTCGCCGTCTGCCGAAGCGATGGCGCGCCTGCAAGCCGCTGTCAGCAAATCGCCCGCACCGCAGCAGGCCGCGCGTGCCGCCGCACCCAAGCCCGCCGCCAAACCGGCAGAGCGTCCGCGCTTTGGCATCGGCTCGCTGATCAACCGCATGTCGGGGGCCACGGCAGAGGCCGCACAACCGGCCCGCGCGCAACCCCCGGTGACCGCCTATGACGACGAACAGGAACTGTCCGCCGACCAGGATCGGATGGAGATTCCCGCCTTTCTGCGCCGTCAGGCCAACTAAGCCCCGGTCACGCGCCTAGTAACACGGTGTAAAAGCCCAGGGTCCGCCTTGGGTTTTTTCTATTGCATATCAAGCGTATAGACCGTGATCTGCGCTTGTCACACTTGGTCACAAAGAGTGAGTTGAGATTGCCGCAGTTGCAGCCTAGTTCAGCAGTAATGAATGGCGGGTTAACAGGCACCCGTCCCTAGCTGTAGCAAAATGTCAGAGGCTCCCGTGCAGAATACCGTCAAATCCGCAGTGACGTTCAAGGGGCTGGGCTTGCACACAGGCAAGTCGGTTCGCATGACTGTAAGGCCAGCCTCGGCTGACTATGGCATCTGGTTTCGCCGCACCGACCTCGATCTCGGTGACACGTTGATCGCGGCGCGGTGGGATACGGTTGTGCCCTCCAAGCTTTGCACTCTTGTCGCCAATGAAGATGGCGCTTCGGTGTCCACCATTGAACATATCATGGCAGCTCTGGCTGGCCTTGGGATCAACAATGCGCTGATCGAAATTGAAGGGCCGGAAGTGCCGATCATGGATGGCTCTTCCGCACCGTTTGTGGCGGCCATGCTCGCCAAAGGCATTCAGCCGCAATCCGTGCCGACCCGCGCCATCCGCGTGCTGAAGCGGATAGAGGTCCGTGACGGCCTGTCGATCGCCCGGCTTGACCCGGCAGAAAATCTGGAGATTGACTTCCGGATCGACTTTGCCGAGGCCGCGATTGGTCAGCAGTCGCGCCGCCTCAACATGTCCAACGGTGCTTTCGTGCGCGAACTGTGCGATTCCCGCACCTTCTGCCGCCAGTCCGATGTCGAAGACATGCGTGCCCGGGGCCTTGCCTTGGGTGGTACGATTGACAATGCCGTGGTGTTTGACGGCGACCGCGTGCTGACCCCTGGCGGCTTGCGCCATGCGGATGAGCCGGTCCGCCACAAAATGCTCGACGCGCTCGGCGATTTGTCGCTGGCAGGGGCCCCGTTGCTCGCGCGCTATACCGGCGACCGGGCAGGCCACGCGCTGACCAACCGCTTGCTGCACAAGCTTTTCTCGACCCCCGGTGCATTTGTCATCGACGACTGTGACGATCTCGCGCGCGGAAAGCTGCCCGGCGTCGGTGTCCATCGCGGTGACCTTCCCGTTTACGCCTAGGGCCCCTCGTACGCAGTGAAACCCGTTTTGCGCCCCGGATTTTTCTGTGCTAGGACAACCCTCAAGGATGGCCGGGCGGCTCAAACGCCCCGCCGCAGTGGGTTGGGGATAGGCGAGACGATGGCAGTCGGAAGGTCAAGTGCCGCACGTGGTCTGGGCATTGCTCTTGTGCTGGCCGCATTGCAAGCCTGTGCGCCCCGCGCCCCTGCCGCCATCTCGATGGACAATTACACCGCCGAAGACATCTACAAACGCGGACAACTGGAGCTTGACGGCAAAAATAACGCCCGTGCCGCATTGCCGTATTTTCAGGACGTCGAGCGGCTCTATCCCTATACCGAATGGGCCAAACGCGCGCTGATCATGCAGGCATTCACCCTGCACAAATCCAAAAACTATGAGGAATCGCGGGTGGCCGCACAGCGCTACCTCGATTTCTATCCGGCGGGTGAGGATACCGCCTATGCCCAGTATCTGCTCGCGTTGTCCTATTACGATCAGATTGACGAGGTGGGCCGGGATCAGGGCCTGACCTTCCAGGCTCTGAAGGCCTTGCGCGTGGTGATCGAACAATATCCGACCAGCGAATATGCCAAATCGGCAACGCTGAAGTTCGACCTCGCCTTCGACCACCTGGCCGCCAAGGAAATGGAGATCGGCCGGTTCTATCTGCGCGAACGTCATTACGCCGCAGCCCTGAACCGGTTCCGCACCGTGGTGCAGGATTACCAGACCACGACCCAGACGGCGGAAGCACTGGAGCGGTTGGTGGAATGCTACCTTGGCCTTGGCCTGCCCGCCGAAGCGCAAACCGCCGGGGCCATTCTGGGCTATAACTACAAATCCAGCCCGTTCTATCAGGACGCTTTCAACCTGTTGAAAAAGCAGGGATTGGCACCGGAAGCCAAAGGCACCAGCTGGCTGTCCACGATTTACCGCCAGATGATCAAGGGCGAATGGCTGTGACCTTCGCGGCTACTGGGTCGGCCGGCGAGTGGCGTGATGCTGCGCAGTCTTGATATCCGCGATGTGCTGATCATTGACCGGCTGGAGTTGAATTTTCAGCCCGGCCTCAATGTGTTGACCGGTGAGACCGGGGCCGGCAAGTCGATCCTGCTCGACGCTTTGGGCTTTGTGCTGGGCTGGCGGGGCAGGGCCGAACTGGTTCGCCAAGGCGCCGCTCAGGGTGAGGTGATCGCGGTGTTCGACCTGCCCTCCGGTCATGCGGCCCGCGGGGTTCTTGAGGCGGCGGGCTTTGAGGCCGAAGATGACCTGATCCTGCGCCGCACCAACGCCGCCGATGGCCGCAAAACCGCTTATGTGAACGATCGCCGCGCCAGTGGTGAAGTGCTGCGCGATCTGTCCGACACTTTGGTCGAACTGCACGGCCAGAACGACGACCGTGGCCTGTTGAACCCGCGCGGCCATCGGCAATTGCTGGATATGTTCGTTGGTCTTGACCTTGGGGCGATCCGGCAAGCCTGGCGCGCCCGGTCCGATGCCCTGCGCGTGCTGGCAGAGGCCGAGGCGCGTCTGGCCGCGATCCGCAGCGAAGAAGAATACCTCCGCCATGCGGTGGCCGAACTGAACAAACTCGACCCCAAGCCCGGCGAAGAGGCGGTGCTCGACACGGCCCGCCGCAGTATGCAAGCTGCGGCCCGGATTCGCGAAGATATCTCCCGCGCCCATACCGTGCTGGAACAGGGTGCGGACCCCGCGCTGCAAGACGCTGTGCGCTGGCTGACCGGGGTGGCGGACAAGGCGGAAGGTCGGCTGGATGCAGCGGTGGCCGCCCTTGAACGCGCCGCGCTGGAACTGTCCGACGCGCAAAGTGGGGTGGAAACCTGCCTCGCCGCTTTGGATTTCGACGAAACCGCACTGGAAAAGCTGGAAGAACGGCTGTTCGCGATCCGCGCTTTGGCCCGCAAATATGGTGTGATGCCCGACGATCTGGGCACCCATGCCACCACGCTGCGCGCCCGGCTGGAGGCTTTAGATGGCGGCGAACGCGGCCTGATCAAGCTTAAACAAGCCGCTGCCATGGCCGAGGCGGACTACATGCGCCGCGCCGATGCGATGACCCAGGCGCGCCGTCAGGCCGGTGTCAGGCTGGATACCGCGATGGCTGCCGAACTGGCACCGCTCAAGATGGAACGGGCGGTCTTTCGCACCGAATTTGAACCCACCCAGCCCGGGCCGGACGGTCAGGACGAGGTGACCTTCACCGTCGCCACCAACCCCGGGGCCCCGGCGGGACCGCTCAATCGGATCGCCTCGGGGGGCGAACTCAGCCGGTTTCTGCTGGCATTGAAAGTGTGTCTGACCGGCCAAACCCCCGGCCTGACCCTGATTTTTGACGAAATCGACCGGGGAGTCGGCGGGGCCACCGCCGATGCCGTGGGCCGCCGTCTGGCGCAACTGGCCAACGGCGCGCAGGTTCTGGTCGTAACGCACTCCCCGCAAGTGGCCGCCTTGGGCGCGCATCACTGGCGGGTGGAAAAGCGGGTGGCGGATGAGGTGACTTTGTCCACTGTCACCCGGCTTAACCCCCAAGCCCGCATCGAAGAAATCGCCCGGATGCTGGCTGGTGATACCGTGACCGAAGCCGCAAGGGCCGCCGCCCGCGCCCTGCTCAGCGTTGGATAAGGCCTAGCTGCTGGCACTAAACGTCAGGCTGACCGCGCGCCAGCCGTCGACCCGCGCCACGATCACCGCCGTCAGCACCGCGCCGAAGCGTGGCACGTCTTGCCCCGCCGCTTCGCGCGCCCCTGAAACCACATAGCGCTGGGTCAAAACCGCTCCGCCCGGCCCGAACGCCCGCATCTTCAGCTTGCCGGTCACCAGTCGGGCGGCGGCAAAGATGCCGGCAAACTCGCCGGCAAAGGCGGCTTCTGCGGCGACCGCACCCTCGACCACCGCACCGGTCAGGGTCAGCACATCGGCGTCCTCGGCCAGCATTGCCGCCAGTTCCGCCGCATCCTGCCGCCCGAAGGCCCCGGCGAACAGCTTGGTGAAATCATCCGGCGTCATGCCTCTGCCACCCGCGCCATCGTGGTGGCAAGGTCGCCGTAGCCGGTGAAGCGCCGCTCATAGGCCAACCCAAGCCGCCGGGCGCAGTCTTCGGCCTTGGCATCCAGAGCCGGATCATTGGTCTGTGCCTGATAGACCAGCTTGGTGTAATTGCCGAAATACATGTCGCGCAACTGCGGATGACGGTCGAGGCCCATCGGTTTCCAGACAAACGCATCAAACTGCCGGACCAGGAAATCCGTGAGATAGAAGGCGCTGAATTCGGTATCTA
>JAYTQA010000263.1:0-3624 GCA_043746955.1 bacterium
GTCAATGATGACACCGGGCAAGGCGTCGGCCTCGGCATGGATCAGGCGGTAAAACGGGGTGTCATGCAGTCGGTCGCGCAACGCCAAGGCGGCGCCAAGCCGGGCCGCAAACCACGCCTCGTCAATCTTGGCCGTCACATCGCGGTCCAGCATCCGGGCCACGATCTTGGATTTCACATTGACGGTGACGAGGCCAATCTGCCGGCGGTCGCCATCCTCCAGCACCGCAAGTGCTCCGGGGGCCAAGGCTGCCGTGCGCCGGTCGATCACCAGTTCATCGGCGTAAACCCATGGAAACCCCAGCCGCACCGCGCGCGCCTCGGCCTTGGGGCGCAGGCGCACGACCGGGCGATTGTGAGGGCGACCCAGCGGGGTCGGGGCGATGTCGGGCTCGTCAGAGATGTCAGGGGGGCTCATGACGCTTCCTTTACGGGGTTCTGCCCGGTCTGGAAAGGCCCCCGGCTGGATGGGTTAAACTGCGCCCGGTGTCGGTCTTGCGCAACGGCAAAGCGGCACTTGCAGCCCGATCCCCCCGGGGCGGGGCGTTGGTCCCGCGCCCAAGCCGTCTTGCCCATTCGCCAAGAATATCGCCAAATCCGCAACGAACCCCTCTCGTTTGCAGCACAACTTGGTTACTCTGGTGCCCACAGCACCGGACAACAAGCTGCAATGCCGCGGAAAAAGCCGTTGTTAGCGCTAACGGACATTGTTATCATCAGGCCGTCCACGCCAGTTGAGGAGGATATCATGGCCCTACATCCGATGATCGCCCGGGTGACCGACCGCATCCGCGACCGCTCGGCGGTAGCGCGGGGGGTGTATCTTGACCGGATGGCCGGGGCCGCCAAGGCCGGGCCGGTCCGCGCCCATCTGTCCTGCGGCAACCAAGCCCATGCCTATGCCGCGATGACCCAGGACAAGGCGGCTTTAGCCGATGGCCGCGCGCCCAACATCGGCATCGTCACCGCCTATAACGACATGCTCTCCGCCCACCAACCCTATGAGCATTACCCCGACCTGATCCGCACCACTGCCCGCCGGGTCGGCGCCACCGCCCAGGTCGCAGGCGGCGTGCCCGCCATGTGCGACGGGGTGACCCAAGGCCAGCCGGGGATGGAGATGTCGCTGTTCTCGCGCGACGTGATTGCTATGGCCGCAGGGATTGCGCTGTCCCACAACACGTTCGACGCCGCGATGTACCTCGGCGTCTGTGACAAGATCGTGCCGGGCCTGATCATCGCCGCCGCCACTTTCGGCCATATCCCGGCGGTGTTCGTGCCGGCTGGCCCGATGTCGACCGGCCTGCCGAACGAGGAGAAATCCCGGGTCCGCAACGCCTTTGCCGCCGGTGACGTCGGCCGTGACGCGCTGATGGCGGCCGAGATGGCGTCTTACCACGGCATCGGCACCTGCACCTTTTACGGCACCGCCAACACCAACCAGATGCTGATGGAGTTCATGGGCCTGCATCTGCCCGGCTCCTCCTTCGTCAACCCCGGCACGCCCTTGCGCGAAGCGCTGACCATTGCGGCCGTTGAGCGGGCCGCAGCGATCACAGCACTTGGCAACGACTACCGCCCGGCCGGCGAGATCCTTGACGAGCGCGCCTATGTCAACGGCATCGTGGGCTTGATGGCGACCGGCGGCTCGACCAATCTGGTGCTGCATCTGCCCGCCATGGCCCGCGCCTCTGGCGTGCTGTTGGACCTGCAAGACTTCGAGGATATCTCGCAGACCGTCCCGCTCCTGGCAAAGGTCTACCCCAATGGCATGGCCGACGTGAACGCCTTCCACGCCGCCGGTGGCTTGGGCTTTCTCATGCGCGAACTGATGGACGCAGGCCTGCTGCATGACGACGCCAAGTCGATCATGGGGGATGGGTTGGCCCATTACCGCCGCGAACCCAAACTGCAAATGGGCCGCATCATCTGGCAAGATGGCGCGCAAGCGAGCCTGAACGACAAGATCGTCCGTCCGGTAGCCACCCCGTTCGCCAAGACCGGCGGGTTGAAACAACTGACCGGCAACCTCGGGCGCGGCGTGATCAAAGTCAGTGCCGTCGCGCCCGAACGGCACATCATCGAGGCCCCGGTCCGGGTGTTCCACGACCAAACGGCTGTGAAAGCCGCCTTCAAAGCCGGGGAGTTCACCGCTGACACCATCGTTGTGGTCCGCTTTCAGGGCCCGCAAGCCAACGGCATGCCCGAGTTGCACTCGCTGACCCCGACCCTGTCGATCCTGCAAGAACGCGGGCTGAAAGTCGCCCTCGTCACCGATGGCCGGATGTCGGGGGCCAGCGGCAAAGTCCCCGCCGCCATCCATGTCTCGCCCGAGGCCGCCGCCGGTGGCCCGATAGCCAAACTCCGCGACGGCGACGTGGTCCGGCTCGACGCCGTGGCAGGCAGCCTCACCGTGCTTGCGCCCGACTTTGCCGACCGCCCGCTCGCCACCGCCGACCTTTCCCACAACGGCTGGGGCTTGGGGCGCGAGTTGTTCGCAGCCTTTCGCGCCCAGGTCGGCCCCTCGACAGACGGTGCCTCCAGCCTGTACTAAAAGCCAAGCCGCTCCTGATCGGACCGGACAATTTGAAATGTTGGCCTCCGGCGGGGATATTTTGACCAGAATGAACGGGTTTCAGGGGAAACTAAGGTGCGGAACCGGCGGGGAAGCCGATGACCGTCCGGAGTGAAACGCCCCCAACCTTCCCCGAGAAATCGGCCCGAGGTTGGGGGTCAGCGCACCCGTCTCCCCCCGTTTCATTCTGGCGAAAATATCCCCGCCGAAGGCTTCTGCCCCAGTCCCGCTCCCCTCCGTCTGACAGAAAGCCGCCCCCATGACCCCCGCCGCACAATCGCTCAAAGCCGCCGAAATCTGCCGCCTTGCCCCGGTCGTACCGGTGCTCGTGGTCGAAGACCTGTCCCATGCCAAACCGCTCGCGATGGCGCTGGTCGCAGGCGGCCTGCCCGCGCTGGAGGTGACGTTGCGGACCCCGGTGGCGCTGGAGGCGATCCGCATGATGGCGGAGGTCGAGGGCGGCGTGGTCGGTGCAGGCACTTTGCTGACCCCAGCCGATGTGAAGGCCGCCAAGGCCGCCGGGGCCAAATTCGGGGTGTCGCCGGGGGCTACCGAGCGGATTTTGGCGGCTTGCGCGGAGTATGAGTTGCCCCTGCTGCCGGGTGCCGCCACGGCGAGCGAGATCATGTGGCTTTGGGAACAGGGCTATACCGTGCAGAAATTCTTCCCGGCCGAACAGGCGGGGGGTGCTGCCTATCTGAAGTCGATCGGCGCGCCGATTCCGCAGGTCAAGTTTTGTCCGACCGGCGGGGTTTCCCTCAAGAATGCGCGGGAGTATCTGAGCCTGCCGAATATTCTGTGCGTGGGCGGCAGCTGGGTCGCGCCCAAGGATGCGCTGCTGCGCGGGGATTGGGCGCTGGTCACCACACTGGCGGCGGAGGCCAAGGCTTTGCGGGTGAAGGTGTGAAATTGGGCCGATTTCGCGCTTGAAGCGGTTGGTCCATATGTGGACACTTTTCTAATGTATTGATTTATAACGATTTCCGTTTTTTTGTTAGAGTTTCGTTTACCACTTATGGCGTGGCGGGCCGTTCGGTCTTTTTGACCCAA
>JAYTQA010000264.1:0-3615 GCA_043746955.1 bacterium
TTCCTCCGCCAAGGAATTGGACGGTGCCACGATCTGCATCCAGACCGGTACGACGACCGAGCTGAACCTGGCTGACTACTTCAAATTCAACAACATCAAATATACCCCGGTCACCGTGGCCGACGATACCGAAGCGCAACGCCAGTTCCTGGCCGGGGCCTGCGACGCCTATACCACCGACGCATCTGGCCTTGCCGCCTCGCGCGCCACTTTGCCCAAGCCGGATGACTATATCATCCTGCCGGAGATTATCTCGAAAGAGCCGCTCGGCCCGGTCGTGCGTCATGGCGACAACAACTGGGGCGATATCGTCCGCTGGACCTATTTTGCGCTGGTCGAGGCTGAAGAAAAAGGCATCACCAAAGCGAACATCGACGAGGTTGCCAAATCCAGCACCGATCCCGAAGTGCGCCGGATCCTCGGCATTGAAGGTGACATGGGCAAGATGCTGGGGCTGGACAACGGATGGGCCAAGCGCGCCATTGCCGCCAACGGCAACTATGGCGAGATCTTCGAGGCGAACATCGGCATGTCGACGCCAATCAAACTGGCGCGCGGTCTGAACGCGCTGTGGACCCAGGGCGGGCTGCAATACGCCCCGCCGTTCCGGTAGACGAAATCAGGGCGCGGCCAAACGGTCGCGCCCGCTTTCTGGGATGACGCCCGACTCGACTCGACCCGACCCGACCCTGCCCAGGCCGGGCGCATAACCGGCAAACCGGATCAGCGGCGCACAGGGGGAATTCGATGGCTTTGGCCAATGATCTGCCGAGACCAGGGTTTCGGCTTGGGATGCTTTTCAACGACACGCGCTATCGGGCCATCACCATTCAGGTGATCGTGCTGATCCTCGCACTGATTTTCGCGGGCTGGCTGGTCGAAAACGTCCGCAGCAATCTGGCGCTGAAGGGCAAGGACATCGACTTTTCCTTCCTGTTCCGCCGCGCCGGCTATGACATTGACCAGCAACTGATCCCCTATAACAACGACATGACCCATGGCCGCGCGGTCATCATCGGCCTGCTCAACACCCTGTTGGTCGCGGTGTTTGGCTGCATCTTTTCCACCGTGCTTGGCGTGGTTCTGGGCGTGCTGCGCCTGTCGAAAAACTGGATCGTCTCCCGTCTGGTCGGGGTCTATGTCGAGATGTTTCGCAACGTCCCCCTGCTCTTGTGGATCATCCTCGTCTATGTCGTTCTGTCCGAAATCCGTCCCGCGCCGCGCGATTTCAAGATCGTGGATGGCGTGTCCCAGGCTAGCATGAATCTGTGGGACTCGGTCGCTGTTACCAACCGGGGCACCAACATCCCGGCCCCGTTGTTGGACCACCCGCTGCCAAGCGCCGATTGGCTGCCGATCAGCGCCTCGTCGCTGGCCGTCATCGGGGTGATTGCAGCCTCGGTCTGGATCAACACGATCCTTCTGCGCCGGGCCAAGGCTGTCCAGGAGTCCACCGGCTTCCGCCCGACCACATGGTGGCAAAGCCTTGGCGTGCTTTTTATCCCGACAATTGCCCTCTTGGCCGCCATGGGCTTTCACCTCGACTACCCGGTGATGAAGGGCTTCAACTTTCAGGGCGGTCTGAACGTCGCCCATGCCTTCACCGCCCTTCTGATCGCGCTGACGCTGTACTACGCCGCCGTCAACGCCGAAATCGTCCGCTCTGGCATTCAGGCGATCAGCCGAGGCCAGAGTGAGGCCGCCTATGCCCTCGGCCTGCGCCCCGGTCGCACGATGAACCTGGTGATCCTGCCGCAAGGCCTGCGGGTCATCATTCCGCCGATGATCTCGCAGTGGCTGTCGTTGACCAAGGACACCTCGCTCGGGATTGCGGTCAGCTATCTTGACCTGCGCGGCACCCTTGGCGGCATCACGCTGAACCAAACCGGGCGGGAGTTGGAGTGTATGCTGTTGATGATGCTGATTTATCTGATTATCAGCCTGATCATTTCCGCGATTGCGAACGCTTACAACGTCACCATCAACCTGAAGGTGCGTTAAGATGCAGTTCGTCCGGGCCGAAATGTTGCCACCCCAAACCCCGCCCGTCACCGAACGGGGCGCGGTAAAATGGCTGCGCGAGAACCTGTTCTCGTCATGGCTCAGCGCGATCCTGACAATCCTGTCGGTCGTGGTCGTCTACCAACTGATAGCGCTTGCCCTGCCATGGCTGCTGCACGGCGTCTGGACCGCCAATTCACTGGGCGAATGCCGCAGCATCATCGAGGCGAACTTTGGCCCGGATGCCGGTGGCGCCTGCTGGGCCGTGGTGCGCACCCGCTGGTATCAATGGATCTTCGGGTTTTACCCACCGGTGATTTACTGGCGCCCGATCCTGAACTTCGGCCTGTTGTTCGTGGCGATGACCCCGGTGCTCTATTCCGACAACCCGCAAAGCGCCACCAAACTGGTGGGCTCGGTCGCGGTGTTGACCGTGTTGGGCCTTAGCCTCGCGCAAGGCCCGGTCTGGCTGTTCCTGTTTTGCACCGCCATTATGCTCGGCTGCTTCCTGCTCGCCACCATATCTCCCGCGCGGCTGCTGCCCGTCACCGCCATCTATCCGTTTGCCACGGTCTTTATGCTCTGGGGCGGCTCGGTCTGGGGGCCGCTGATGGCGATGGCCGGGTTCATCCTGCTGGCGCTGGCCTACCGCAGCCTCAGCCCCCGGTTTGGCGTGGTGATGGCGACCTCGGTTGGGTTCATTGCCGCCTGCATCTGGTGGCTGGTCCTCCAATCCACCGTCTCCGCCGCGCTGCAATCATTGATCCCGCTTGCGATCCAGCCGGTCGCTTCCGACAAGTTCGGCGGCTTCCTCTTGGCCTTCCTGATCGGCGTATCGTCGATCTCGATCTCGCTGCCGATCGGCATTCTCTTGGCCTTGGGCCGCCAGTCCGACATGTTCCTGATCAAATCCCTTTGCGTCGGCTTCATCGAATTTGTCCGTGGCGTGCCATTGATCACCATGTTGTTCGTGGCGTCCCTGCTGCTGCAATACTTCCTGCCGCCCCGCGTGCAGTTTGACCTGATCCTGCGCGTGGTGATCCTCGTGACCCTGTTCTCGGCGGCCTACAATGCCGAGGTGATCCGCGGCGGTCTCGCGGCCTTGCCCAAAGGCCAGTTTGAAGCCGCCGACGCGCTTGGCCTTGATTACTGGAAGGCGCAACGGCTGATCATCATGCCGCAGGCGCTGAAAGTGTCGATCCCCGGCATTGTCTCCACCTTCATCGGCCTGTTCAAGGACACCACGCTGGTGACCTTCGTGGGCCTCGCCGAGCCTTTGCGCGGCATCACCACAATCGTGCGCGCCGACATCAAGTGGAAGGGCATCTACTGGGAGCCTTACCTGTTCGTTGGCGCGATCTTCTTTGTCGCCTGCTACGGCATGTCGCGCTATTCCCTGTATCTGGAGCGTAAGCTCCGCACCGACCGATAGGAGCCGACCGATGGTAACCCCTGCAATGATGCCAAATACGCCGCCTATGTCAGACTCTGATGGCGTGGCCGTGCAGATCACCGGCATGAACAAATGGTTCGGCACCTTCCACGTTCTGCGCGACATCAACATGACCGTGCAAAAGGGCGAGCGGATCGTCATCTGCGGCCCGTCAGGCTCGG